>CAMDGW010000121.1 GCA_945897695.1 Pseudobacteriovorax antillogorgiicola
AGCAAGATCAAAGCAAACATCAAAAAGCGAATTCCCAAGCTCGTCTCTTGGATGAGCTACATTGAATCTGATGGCAAGATCAAAACAGTTGCGGAAATCGCCCCCACCAGCGACGCCAGAAAAATACAGAAGGACCTGAGCGTTAATCGTCCCGCCAAAATGGGTACAAGCATTGGCTGGACCGTCACGATCGCTCATACGCAAACCCTGTTAACCGTCCAGTTTACCGATGCCTTCATGATCGGCGACGAAATCCCGTCTTGGTGGGCAGACCTAGCATCAGCTGTTTCTGAGGCCCTAGCTCCGTTTTCTTTAAAGGTATGGGACACACGTCACCTACGCGAGATTCAACTTCCACTGGCAGCCATTGGTAGCACCAACCACAAAGCAAAGTCTTACCGCGGACCAATAGGAGCTCTAGCAGCAGTTGAAATTCCAATTCCCCTCAAGACGACTCGGCTTGATTCAGGACTTATGATTGAGACCACCACGGAACAAACGACGCCGTCAGACACTCCGATCGAAATCCTTGAAGCAAGGGAAACATCCGAAGTTTGGCGGGATATTGACCGCAAAATAATCCAGCGTAAAGCAGTAGGACAAACACCCGCCACACTCAACCAGGAGGCCGACTTACTTGCGCGTATTGCTGCCGATCCGAAGATGGACTACGAATGCCCAGCAGCGTTTAATGCCATGCTCTCTGGCCCAGCGGCGAGCAATTCGCTTCTGTGCATGACGGGCGCCATGCGAATAGCCGATAAAAAAGGTAAAACCGAAGTAAAGCTTCAAGTCCTTTCAGACATCGTTCGTCGCGTCAGCACAATCTATGGCCCGATTGAATCCATCACCCCTTTAGCCAGAATCGTTCCCGAGACGCTGGGTGATTCCTGGGCCACGGTCAATCCTGAGATAGCCTATCGCGCCTGGAATGCTGCCTTGGATCAGGCACTTCCGAACCCTCGCATTCTAAGGAAAATATCAAAACTCGCTATGGCAACAGGAGACCTAGAGCGCGAGATCGACGCCCTACTAAAAATCATCGCATCTGAGCGCCGGAAGTCGGAAGTAAACCAAGTTTCAGAACGACTTGTAACTATCATGGCCACCAATCCAGAACAGAAGAAATACCGCACAGCCGACATCAACTCGGTACTTGAGCGAGCAATCTCAACCATCCCGGACAACCCTAAACTCGCACTTGGAATCGCCTCCATCCTTGGGAACAATGGTCGTCACCGAGAAGCATTATCTGCACTAGAAGAAATCATCTCCGCAAAAAATTCTCTAATCACGCCCGAGCTAAGTGCTGCAATAAATCTTGCGATAGCTAGAATTTGGCACACAAAAGAAAACAACATCAAAATCGCCACATCTCGGTATATCGCAGCAACTCCAGAAGGCATTAAAGTCACCGATGATGTTTTGGCAGAAGTAGAAAATTTTTTCTTATCAGTCGGAAACACCGAACAAGCACAAAGAATTTTAAGACTTCGATCCCAGCAATCGGATCCGGCCTCCCGCCTCAAAGCCCTGGAACGCAGCGCCAAGTTCCATGCCGATCAAAAAAATATTGAATTAGCGGCGCCAGAAATTTTAGAGCTGATGGCAGCTGGCATCATTAGAACTTGGTTCAAAGAAATTTTGGAAAACTTCGCGCAGGAGTTTCACTCCCAGACGGCGTCTATCGTCACGGCCATGCTTGACATCAATACCGAGGAACTCAGTCGAGATGAGCAGTCTCAATGGCGACTTGCCGCAGCTCGGATAGCCTCGTCAAGAGCTGACTTACAAGACGTATCCCTTAAAACCATGCAAGAAGGCCGAATTATCCCACTTATTAATCAAGACGAGGCGAACACCGTCATCACCATTCTCCTGAAGGAAAAGCGGACGCAACAAGCATCGGAGTTCATCACCTGTCGGCTTTCATTTGCCCAGGAAAAAGAAACTAAAGCACTACTGAAGATAATCGTCGCACATGATCTCTCCAGTTTGGATGGGCTCTACGAAAACGCAATCGCTGAGAACGCCTCTCGCACAAACGATCTTGAGATCACCACATCCAGAATTCAACGTCATCTTAGCCAAAAAAGAACCCTCGAACTAAAATCGCTCGTTAACGCCCATGAAGCCTCCTTGGCGGGCAGTACACTTTTAGGTCAGCTTGAAGAAATAGTTATCGACGCAATCTGCAAGTCAGGAAATCAAGCCTTCTCAGAAATACTTGAGGACATGACTGATCGCAAATTAAATGATCCTGCAGTAACAACTACAGCAAAAAACCTATTCATAAAGACGATCATCACATCTGGGTTTGTCGACCTCGGCTCGCGACTACTCATTAAAGAGATACGAAATGGCAATCTATGCATAACCGATGAATCAGTCGTTGAAGAACTCACCCAAGCAGACGCGCTTATCCTGCCGAAGTGGCACAAAATGGCGCGCGACGCTGCAGATAACCAAGAAAAACGTCTACACCACACAAAAAGGTGTTTTGCCATTTGGATGTCGTCCAACGAGCGTCCATCAATATTAATTGATCTGATCACTGAGCTTGGCGAAGCAGGCCTAATGACAGTTGATAAGCTTGAATTGATGGAGTTTCTCTGCGCAAGAGACAAACAAATCGGAAAATGGCTTGAGACTCTGAGTTCATTTATCACCAAGTCTGCAAGAGACGATCAACAAGCATTCATTTATTGGGGCATCCGCGTTATCAATAGCCGCCTTGACAACCCAGAGATGGCTGCAGAATATTGCCTAACATGCTGGACCGATCGAGCTGAGCTGGATTTCGAAGACCTTTTCACAATAGCAACACTATACTACCTTGGAAATTCTTTGCTTAATGCTCAGTCTTACTTACTGCGAATGCTTAATAATCCCGAAATTCTGCAAAATCAAAGCCTTCTCTTAGCAAGCTTAGACACACTATCTCGCTGTCGTCTGGACCGAGCTCATTTTGCGACCATCACACAAACCCTCCTTGCCTGGTCTAGAGCGGGATCCACTGAAACATTGACCGACGCCCTCGTCAATCGCTCCATCGAGTGGCAGGTTGCTGGTAACGAAGATCTAAACCACAAGTTTATCCATGAGTTTGAAAAAGAATCGCCCGAGCGCTTAGCCAATATGGCGGCGCAAATCATCGGCAAATCCGAACGATCAGGAAGTAGTATCGGCCGACTTTTGGCAAGCTGGCGCGAACAACTGGGAGCCGGTGAACAGATGGCCAAATGGTGGGAAATGATCGGGTTACTCAACCAAGATAGATACCTTGGACAACTTAAACGCCCGTCACGCACTGAAATCATCTATCTGTATGCGCGACATCTTTTTGATTCCGACATGACTCGATTTGACTCCATACCGATCTTCGAAGCTCTTTCTAGCGAAAATATCATGGATTCCAGGTCATGGATCCCACTGTATTCTCTTTATGAAGAGACTAGCTCACGACAGAAACTGTGCGCACACCTGGAGTACATCATCCCACTTGTTCAAAAAGATCGCAGTGTACTGGAACAGACTCCTTTTACACTCGAATCTCTCAAAAACTCGCTAAAAAGAGCGCGAGGGACAAATCATGGATCATTTGAGATAAATTTTGAGAAAGCTGCGCTACAAAAACAAAGAGATTTTGACGTTCAAGAGCGCGCAGCACAGATGCAAAAAGCGTGGTTTGCTGCGACTCCCGCTGTGCAAATTGCATCGCCATCAGTCGCCTCAGGTGAACAGACTGACTCGGAAATTCGGGAAACAATCATGGCGTTTCAATTCGGTCAATCGTCGGCTCAGCATTTTGACGCGGGAGCAGCGATGGCACTCATCCCAGAAGAGACGAACGAAGACGCTCCCCAGTTCGATGAACCCGTGCAAACAGATCGAAGGACCGCCCGTGCTCGGGCATCTGAGACCAAAAATGAAAATGATGACATCAAAACCGGTAGGGTCGCCAGTCTCGACTGGCGTGAATTAGTTTTAGCCGAAAAAGTGTCACCTGGATCGACCGAGCGCATCATGACCATGGCGTTTGCAAGCGATATCGAAAAGCATATTGCGGTTCAGTGCGCAGGCTTAATGAATGCAGAAATGAGAGCTCTTGACGCATGGCACTGGCAGTCCTGGCGAAATCCGGAAACCTGTGATTACACACAGTCTCCTAAGGGACGGTTGCCAGATCTCGAAAATATGAAACACTACGGAGGCGCACTCCACAGACTGCTGAGGCTCATATCCCCAATCCTCACAAGAGCAGGTCGTCGCAAGTTCCTGATCGAGAGTAAATTACAGGAGCTCGGATTACCTTCAACAACGACTATGACACCCTTGGATTTTGAACATCCGATCATCGAACGTTGTGCACTCGCATATTTCAAGCCACATATTGAAGTAGCTAAGATCAAATTTATCGATACGCCTGGGATGGGCCTGCATGTGTTTTTTGATTTACGCACAAGAAGTGTACATTTTGACGCTCAGTGGCAGGCCAAGTTACCCAGAACGATTCTGGCGCATAAGATCATCGAAATCTTCGTGAGCAACCAACGCGGCCAGTCCGCGTTAATTGATTTGAACCCAGTCACAGACATCATCCCAATGATCGATGAAATCTCGAGCATATTGACATCAAGTGGTCTTGCCCGACTACAAATCGCGTTTGGCATGCAGCACAGGGAGATTAGCCAAGAGCTTCGCAACATTAATAAAGAGCAGCTCGTATCTTTATTGAGTGTCGCCGGAAAACCCGGCATGCGTGAGATCAAGCAGCTCCAGCACGAAATGAAACTCAAAAATCTCGCAACAGTTCTAGCGTCCACACTTGATGTGGTTGGGCTACTCGAATCCCTTTGCGGACAAGACCTTTGTGAGACAGCGGTTCTGACTCCAAAGTCGATTCTCAAGGTTCACAACTTGGCCAAAGACGTATTAATCCTTGCCACCAAGCTGACTATTTAACTTTGCTAAATTCCTCGAAAAGAAATTGCCGCATCGAGCGTTGATGCGCCAGCGACTAAGGCAAGCCAGCGATCAAAACCGAGTGCGTTTCCTGCACATGGCCTCACAAACCGAGACATTGCGTGATAGAACTCTTCATCCTCTGGCACGTCGGGATATCCTTGGGCGCGTCGCAATGCCATGGCTTCGCCAATTCGCTGTCGGTTTTCTGACTCTCCGGTCAACTCGTAAAAACCATTACAGAGCTCAACTCGACCCAGATAAAACTCAAATCGCGAGGCTTTACCGTTGTCGACCACAGCCAAAGCTGCCTGTGATGCAGGATAATCCATCAAGACGCAACCTTTTATCGCCGCAATTCTTGGCTCGATACGCTCAATCAGCACCTTGAAATAGGCTGTTTCGAAATCGTCGGCTTTTTGAACAGATATCACGCCTGCTTTTAAAGCTTTAGCTGCCAACTCTGGATCTCCATCACACAAATCAATACCCGCCCAATTCTTAAAGGCGTCAAACACTCCCATCCACTCAAACTTTGCGGGTAGTATATTTTCAGGCCTGATACCAGTCACCGATGCCATCGCATCCGCTGTCGCACGCAGGAACTCCTCAGTCTCCCGAATCATTCCATGGTAGGACAATCCAATCTGGTACCATTCAAGCATGGTAAATTCAGGGTTATGCCATTCACTAAGTTCACCGCTATTTCTAAAGCAAGGCGCCATTTGGTAGGCCCGGTCCAAACCTTCTGACATGATACGCTTCATGTGAAGCTCGGGACTGCTGCGCAGCCATCGCTGGTGAACTTTTCCCAGCTGGTCCTGCCAACTGGTCTGAAAATATTGGAGGTGAACCTCGGTGCCAGGACAGCGAGTTACTACTGGCGTATCCACTTCAAGGTAGTCGAGACGTTCAAAAAAAGATCGTGTGGCACGCTTCAGCGCATCACGATGCTTTAGAATTGAAATTAAATTTTTCATCAATGAAAATCTCTGGGAACACCCTCGTAAACCAGCTCGCCACCAGCGTCAGCAGCCCCAGGACCAATGGTCAGACACCAATCAGCCGCCCTTATCACTTCCTGGTTATGCTCTACGACAATCAAAGTCACTCCAGAGTCTGCAAGCTCTCGCATGACAGAAATCAACCTCGCGACATCCTCAAAATGAAGACCCGTGGTGGGTTCATCCAAAATAAGGACGCTACCCTGTCCCATTTTCTTTGAAAAGTAAGGGACCATCTTAAGGCGCTGGGCCTCACCACCGGATAGACTAGCGCTAGGCTGTCCAAGCTTCAAATAACCCAGTCCAAGACTTTGAGCCGGAGAAAGTTTTTGAACGATTTTTCTGTGGTGGGCAAACTGGGCAACAGCCTCATCAACACTAAGATTCAAGACATCATAAATGGATAGGCCGTTAAACTTAACATCGAGCACGTGAGTTCGGAATCGACGCCCCCGGCACACCGGGCATTGCACGCGCGCATCGGCTAAAAACCTCATGGTAAGATTCAGCTCCCCTCGCCCTTTACATTCCGGACACCGACCACCCTCAATATGAATTGAAAATGACTTTGCCGTCAGACCGGCAACCTGCGCATCAGGAAGAGATGCGTACAAGTCCCTAAGATCACCTAAAACGTCGAGATAAGTGGCTGGCATGCTGACACTGCTTTTTGCGACGGGTCTTCGATCAATCAGATCTACACGTTGAACATCCGTATGGCCCTTAAATGCCTCGCAATGCACCCATGTGGATTTCTTTGAGGATTTTTCTCCAAGATTCATCGCGGTAAGCAGATTGGGAACCATCACGCCTAAAACGAGACTGCTCTTCCCTGCGCCGCTAACGCCAGTCACCACGGTCATCGCCTCAAGTGGAATCTTGACCTTATTCATCTTTAAATTATTTATTCTGGGTTTTGCAATTTCAAGAAACACGCCCTTTGTCCGATCAATTTTTTTGCGCGTCACGACTGCAGGTTTGCGAATAAGCCACTCCGCAGTCTTAGAGACTTTTGCGTACTTAGGCGCATCTTTTGGTGCAAAACTCGCCTGTAAATACCCACCTTGGGAGCCACCTGTGGGACCAAGATCCACGATGTAATCTGCCGCCTTCATAATATCTTCGTCATGATCAACCACGATGATAGTGTTACCTTGATCTCTGAGCGCCCTAAGGCTTTCGATCATAGTCGCTAGCTCCGTATGATGGAGTCCTTGACTCGGCTCATCGAGCACGTAAAGAATTCCCCGAAGA
>CAMDGW010000122.1 GCA_945897695.1 Pseudobacteriovorax antillogorgiicola
AAATATGCTGCCAGTAATAGAATTATTTTAAAAATTTCTGCCGAAATTACCTGCACTTAGCTGGCTAGCCAACCTATAAGGCTAACTTGTCAATAGCGACCTGTTTCGCTACAGTCTTCGGACACTTAAATGGAATTGGTTGGATGAGCTTGGGCGGAAAGAGAGTCGTTTCGACTCGGGAAGGACGAAAATGCAAGGTTTCGAGACAATTACTGAAATGGGACATGAACAAGTTGTCTTTTGTCACGATAAATCAACTGGGCTAAAAGCCATTATCGCGATCCACGACACAACACTTGGTCCGGCATTGGGCGGAACACGAATGTGGGATTATGCAAATACTGATGCTGCATTGTTTGACGTTCTTCGTCTTTCAAGAGGAATGACGTACAAAGCCGCTTGTGCTGGACTTAACCTTGGTGGCGGTAAAGCAGTCATTATTGGTGACGCCAAGAAAGTTAAAAGTGAAGCGCTTTTCCGTGCATTTGGGCGATTCGTCAATAGCCTCGGTGGACGCTACATCACCGCAGAAGACGTAAACATCAACGTTAATGATATTGAACAAGTTGCTTCCGAAACAAATTACTGTACAGGCGTGACAAGCCGCCCAGGTGGATCGGGAGATCCTTCTCCGGTCACAGCTTGGGGCGTATTCCACGGAATCAAAGCATCCGTTAAGCAACGCCTCGGAAAAGAATCACTAAAAGGCCTTAAGGTTGCAGTTCAAGGATGTGGCGCCGTAGGTAAATATCTTTGTGGATACTTACATGATGAAGGCGCCCAGTTGATCATAAGCGACATTGATCAAGACAAAGTCAAAGCACTCGTTCAAAAATTTGGTGCTAAAGCACTAGAAGGTCACGCCATCTACAGTGCGGAGGCTGACGTATTTGCTCCTTGTGCTCTTGGCGCCATCATTAACGATGAAACCATCCCAATGTTCAAGTTTCCGATTATCGCAGGTGGTGCAAACAATCAGCTACTTGATGAGCACAAGCACGGCAATATTTTGAGACAGAAAAACATTCTTTATGCGCCTGACTATGTCATAAACGCCGGCGGACTTATTAATGTTTACAATGAACTCCGTGGTTATAATTTTGACGTGGCACGCAGTCAAGCCGCTGGAATTTACAACACCCTCTTAACCGTCTACTCTGAAGCTGAGAAACAAGGCGTCTCCACACACGCAGCATCCAACGCTGTGGCAGAGCGCCGCATTAACGGCGTCAAAGCTGTGACTGGCTTTAAGCATACCTACGATAATCAGGCTTGGATTCGTCGTTAATTTGCTGACTTTGACTCAAAGCCCCGCAGATACTTTCGTATCCGCGGGGCTTTTGTCGATTAGATTCTTAAATCTCTGTGGACACCACTAGCCAACACCGCGCATCAGAATTAATTGGCCTTTTTTAATGGTAATCGACTTAATGGTATTAATCTTACCATTGGTCTTGATTTTCACCTTATAGGTCCCAGGTCCCAGTTGAGCGCGGGTAATATAGAATGCCTTTGGCAAAGTAGTCCAAGAACGCGTATCTGCTGTTTCTGTGGCGGCAGTGATGACATTGGCAGCAAGACCTGCCAACGGACCAAAGTTTTTCTCAGCCTGATAATTAAGTTGACCCTTGATTAGAAGTCTAGCCATTTGCTTGGCAACAAGTCGACCTCGTCGATCTTCAAGTGCATCAGCAGCGATGGCGTCCAGGTAAGCGGTGTTTTCCCCATGAATCTCGCCTATCTTTTCGATCTCAACGCCAGTCCCTTGGTCATATATTTGTCCAGGAGCGATAACTGGATACGAAAACCGAACCAATTGCTTGCCTGCGCTGATAAAAAAATCTTGCGCGTGCTTTACCGCAACTTCTCCCAATTCATGTACAACCACCAATCCACCCTGCCCTGGCAAGTTGGCAGCTTTTCCATGACCGATCACAGAGTCATAATTGGCGATCAAACTCTTTAGATCAACCGCTCGCTGCCGGATCAACAGACAGCGGGCAAGGCCCTGGACAAGACCGGTTGGAAGACCACCTTTGATGTACCTACTAAATCCCCCGTCGTAAAGGTCGAGAGCCTTCTTATAATCAATGATTGCATTATCACATTCACCTCTCGACTCATAAATCAGAGCACTCAAGTAGCGCGCATGAGCATCTTCGCCATATTTATTTCTGTGTTCTGCGTCGTATTTTTGATTGATTTCATAAAGCTTATTGTTGATTTTACGTGCCTCAACAGCTGCCTCACTTATTTTTCCAAGCCCTATAAATTGGTGTGCGAGAATTGAATGAATGGCCACCTTTTCATAGTCTTCGCCCTCATAGTCGGCAGCAGACTCGTTTGAAACAAAGGTGCTCGCTGTTTTTGAAATACTGACTGTATAGAGTTCGTCCACCGTTTTATCGGCTTCCAGCAAAAACTTCCGACTACTTTCAAACTGCCCCTGACGATCAAGGATCATCGCCGATTCAAGTTGCCACAGCAAAGTGTCTGACGAATTATCCTTGAGACCTGACTTCCCTAAGGATTCAAGAGCTCGGGAGTAATCTCCTGCCGCGTAGGCATCCCGCATTTCCCGCATTTTACCCGTATAAGAGGCGCATGCAGTAAGGCCGCCCAAAAGGGCGGCCACCAAATACAAAACTTTAAAATCAAACTGAATATGCATGGGTAGCAAGGCTCTCACAGGTAAGAGATCACCACTTAGCGCCAGACCTTTTGAAACGCTTTTTAATTTCGTGCTTTTCAGTCCACTGAATTTCAGATGTCTCGATATTGATTAGCTTCATCTGCACTTGATAGCTCGTAGTTTTCAAGCGATCAGCAGTATGGATCTGGCTCGTGATTGAACCGGCAAGCAAGAAATCAGCGCCTGTCATGTTTCCTGTTTTCTTTTTTGATTTTCCGTCAACCGCACCACTGTTTTGGAATTCCAGTTCTTCCATGAGCTGATCACGACGCGCTTTTTCCATGAAGCGAACCTTGCCACTATTGACTAGCTCGGTCTCCATGAATTCTGTCAGTGCCTTGGTGTCAATATGTTCATCAGTTCGATTTTCAATATCTTGGACAATCACGATTGGCAGCTTGCCACCAGAACCCTTCTTGAATTGCTCATACCATGGCCGACCCAATGCCGAAGTAATCATCACGTGCATGAGGCTATGAACATCCGATTCATTCCATTTATCATCAACAATCTCGACTTTTTTAGGATCAGAATATTCGCCCTGCATTGTCGGAGCACACGATGAAATAGCGCCAACGGCTACTGATAAAGACAACAGAGCACTGGAAAAACGACAAATCATCTCGAGATCTCCTGATGAATCAGATAATTAGGGCGCCACCCATGGGTCACCGACGTGTTTATGCTATAATCATAAATGATCACTAACGAAAACTCCAGAGCGCTTTACGGGGGATTAGATCATGAAGATAGTTCAAAATCTTTGTGCGATTGCTTTTGCGATCTCATTTTCCACAGCAGCGTTGGCCTATGACTCTTTGGCACCGCATGGATCTCCAACCCCAGGTAAAATGCCAATTACAACCCCAAACAGGAGTATTTTCCTAAATGGCGTTGATATCTCGAGCGCCAGAAACCAGGATCTTCGAAACGTCCACGTAAAGATCACCGAGACTGGAGATATTTTTATCTCAGCTCCCCAGTACCAGGTGACCGAAGAAGAAACGTTTATGCCGCTATCCTCTTACGCATCAAAATCAGCCCTCCCAGAGCATAAGCCACCCCAGGCTCAAAAGGAGAACAATTCTCCGGTAACTGCGCGCTCAGCTGAAAGGGCAGCTACTGAATCCCCTAAATCTGCTCCGATTAAAAATGATTCGCCCGCACCCGCTCAGCCTGCAAGCAACACTACGCCTCGAACTGGTGGTTAATACCAATGTCCATAAAAGAGCGGCTCAGTGCTATCCAAGTCAGAATTGCTGACGCGGCAGCTGCATCAGGTCGTGCTCCCTCAAAGATTCGATTAATCGCAGTCTCTAAGACCCATCCGTCTGAAGCGATCCAGGAAGCGTACACACTTGGCCAAAAGACTTTCGGGGAAAATTATGCCGACGAACTCGCAGAGAAGTGCTCTCAATTACATCAATTGACCGATCTCAACTGGGTATTTATTGGCCAATTACAGTCCAATAAGATCCAGAAAATCGTTAAACATGCCGACGAGATTCAATCCATCGCCTCAGAAAAACATGCACGATACGTGCAGCGCTATGCTGACGAGTTTAAAAAAACAAACTTTCCCGTCTGGATTGTCGTCAACGCTGCCGGGGAAGAAACCAAGCTAGGACTTCCCTTGAGCGAGGTTCCCGCCCTCTCCGACTTCATAATAAATAATTGCCCAAACCTTTCGCTAGAGGGGATCATGGCCATCCCCCCACCTGAATTTTCTGACAACTCCTGCTCATCTGGGGAAAAATCGTCACCACCAGAACTCTACAGAAGTCTTCGTAAAGTGGCGTCAAACACTGGGCACGGGAAGCTGAGCCTTGGCATGACTGGAGACCTCCAGATCGCTATAGCTGCCGGAAGCGACTGCGTGCGCATCGGAACGGCCATATTCGGTGAGCGCCAGAAGAAATAAGTCCCTTGACCACATCCCATCTCCCTTTTAAAATCTGGAAATACTTCTAACGTCGTTGGGGACTTACCATGCCAAATGCTCTTGTAGGAATGCTGTCTTTTATCATCGAGCTGGTGTTAAACATGGCCCAAGTCATCGTGATCGCATCAGTCATCATTTCCTGGGTAGGTGCAGATCCCTACAATGCCATCGTACAACTCATCAGAAATATTACAGAGCCCCTGTATCGTCCCTTTCGCCGGTTAACCGAAGGATTCAGTGGCCCAATTGATCTGGCACCGCTGATTGTCCTGTTGATTATCACGACGCTCCAAAAAGGAATCCTTCCCTACCTCAAACTCATGATTCTGCAGCCGTAAAAACCCTGAGGTCTTTGTGACATGCTTTTTCGTCTTGGCGCAGCCCTTGTTTTAATTCTCTCCATGGCCATGTGTGTAAAGACCGGCCAAGATCTTGTTCATTCCGAGCAGGCGTCGTGGAAGCTTGTGTCTGCACCACCCATGTCATCTTTAAACTCCAAAAGTATCAACATTCTGACTCTAGGCCATCGTGGCATTTATGATGATTTTGCAACAATTTGGATTGTACAGTTCCTTGGCGACAAGAACCTTGTCCGCAACGCATCAGCTGATGAAGTTTTTAACGCTGTCAATTCGTTTACAAAACATCAACCGAAGCATGAAGCAATTTACCTTCTCTCCTGTTTCGTACTCGCCCTTGATTACGACCACCCAGAGCATTGTGAGACCTTAAGCATCGATGGCTTGAAGGCCTTCCCTGATAGTTGGCGCATCCCCATGATGCAAGGGTTTATTGCGACCTTCAAATTGCAGGACGACATTAAAGCTGCTGCTTTTTACCAAATGGCCGCATCGCGCCCCAATAGCCCCCCGTATGTGGGGAAACTTGCAGCCCGACTAGCAAACAGAGGCTTTGCCAATGGCCAAGATATGAATGAAACATTGGACATGCTGCGTGAAGTCCCTGGGGGTACCCGGATCATGGAAGTACTAAGAGAGCGAATGAAAGAACAGACCACACCGCCGCATCAAGGAGGTTTACCGTGAGTTCTCCTCAAATTATTCTGTCGCTGCGAGGCATCGAAAAAACATTTCGACCCGATGTCTTTAAGCCACCCACCCAATCCCTAAAGGGTGTGGATCTTGAATTCCCTGCAGGAAGCTGCACGGGGCTCGTGGGACATAATGGCGCCGGCAAGACCACAACCATCCGAATGATACTTGGATTGATTTCTCCTGACCGCGGCAAAATTTTTTTCCGGGATCAGCCGATACGACGAGAAGATCGTTCTGCGATTGGCTATATGGCGGAATCAGCAAGATTCCCACCTGGATTAACTGCGAGTGAAATTCTTGAAACGCAACTGACACTTCATCGCGTGAAATCGCAAACAAGCCGAAAGCAGCTCATTAAACAGAAACTCGCATCAGTCGGCCTTCAAAATGATGGAAATCGAAGAATCCGTGATTTCAGCAAAGGGATGCAGCAGCGCCTTGCCTGGGCACACGCAACTATTCATGATCCAGACGTGCTCATTTTAGATGAACCATTTACTGGACTTGATCCACTTGGTCGCATCACGATGAAAAATTGGATCCTTACAGAAAAAAAACGCGGCCTCACAATCGTACTCTGCACCCATGAGTTACCACAAATCATGTCATTGTGTGATCACATCCATATTCTGCAACATGGCAAGCTGGTTTACTCATCCTTTGCAGACCATGTCAAAGGCGGAAGGCTTGACGAGACCCTGCCCCGCTACTTTATCGATCTAAGCGGCGCCCAACAAAGCGAGCTGGAAAATATGCTGAATGCTCGCCGTCTCCCCATGTGGAAGACCCTGCATCAAGACGGTTTTTTGATAAGATTAGGCTTCAGTGATTATCCGTCTGCATCAGCTTGGCTGGAACCATGTCTTAGCAAGGGACATGTGATTGCCCGTTTTGGTGACGACAATAGCGCAACAGAAGAGCAGCTTCTGGCACACTTCAAAGAGGAGTTCACCCGATGAATGCCTGGTGGCAACTTTCAAAAGAATCATTTCTGATGCTCCGACGGGACCGGATATTTTTGCCAATTGTCATCGCGGGATTTGCTATCGCCTCGTTTTCAAATTTGGCGAGTGGTTGGGGTATTGAAAGCTTCGAAAAAATTCTTTTTGATCTCGGATTGGTCGGATTTCGTTTAACCGGGAGCGTCGTTGCCATCCTGTGGGGCGTTCGCCTTGTGACAGATCCATTGCAGGATCGGAGTATCGAACTTCGCATCGCAACCCCCACATCTCGACCTGTTTGGCTATTGAGTCGTTATACAGGTTTAGCCGTTTGCCTGGTGATGACCGGGGTCATCTTTGCTTCATTCTGGCAGATTTTGATGCTGATGAATAAATTCGGCGCCATGAATAATCTTCAGGCCTGGTCGTTAGGCATGCTCCTGTTTGAGTGGTTGACCTTGGGAGCCATTGGACTCCTGCTTGGAACAGTTCCTAGGATTTGATCGGGCACTCGCCGGAGTCACGGTCGATGCCGCGCGCATCCTTGGTGTCGCCGATCGCCTCGGTTCGCTGGCGCCTGGC
>CAMDGW010000123.1 GCA_945897695.1 Pseudobacteriovorax antillogorgiicola
AAAAGATTTCCTAAAAAATTTTTGCAACTAACAATGGCGTAACAACGCCATCGATATTCTGGCTTACTTTTCGTCGCCGGCGCCATCGTGGTCTTCTTTCTTGTCGTTGCCCTCATGGCCGCCTTCTCCGCCGTCAGAATGTGTGGAACCCGTGATTTCTGGGTGTCTTATTTTTCCGCCGTCATGCCCCACTTTGGCCATCGACGTACTTGCGAACAACGTGCCGACAAAAACTATCTTCGTGGCTATTCTTAGCCTGCTCGGCTGACGCCGTCCCAGGATGTATCCAGCAAGTGCAAGTCCTCCTGTAATCAGTGCTACAACTAACGATGCCTCAGCTGCCTCCTCGTGCTCATGAATAGCGGATTCAGTGACGCCTGGAAGATGCTCCACCCCTTCCTCTGCAGGTTCCCCGGTTAGGTAAGCAGGGATAGCAAGTAGAGCGACTACAAAGGTACCAAGAAGCGCTAGACGTCTAATGCGGTCATCACCTCGCCAAATAACTAGGAGCAGAATTGGTACCAGAAAAATAAATCCAACAATGGGAAGGTGATTAAGCATCAGATGCATTTGGGGGCCGTTAAATATCATGACGTAATCTCCGGATGAGCTCGTCAGCGGGGACGAGGCGATATTTTTTGTCAACTCATTGAGTTGGCAATTTTATTTTCAGAGTATTACCATAAATAGACCATAGAACAATTAGAACTTATTTCTAGCATCCCGGTATCTAGAAAAATCAGCTAAGCTTTTTGCCAAAAGAAATGGATTAGTCTTGAGTTCATCTTCGAGAAGAAGAGGGACGGTGAATAGTCCCTTTTGGCGCAGTAAGTAAGATTTTTTAAGCCGTTCATGAACCGTTTTGTTTTCTGGTATTGCTTGAGCGGCAAAGCCACCATTATTTATGGTGTATTCATGGGCGCAATAAATTTTTGTTTGTGGATCAAGAGATTTCAAACGTTGCAGCGAATGAAACATCTGATCATACGTACCCTCAAAAACCCTACCGCAACCCATGCCAAACAAAACATCACCTGTGAAAGCTACTTTTTCTTCTTTTGATATGTAAGCAATATGACCTGTGGTGTGGCCTGGAAGATGCCACACGTCAAATGCTTGTTGTCCAATAATGATGTGATCTCCCTCGGAAACCTGGTTTGTTAACTGTGGAAGTCGATGGGCGTCATTGGTAAATCCAATGACTTTGCAGTTTGGATAAGCCGCCTTTAGCCCTTGGACACCGCTCGTGTGATCACTGTGATGGTGAGTGATGAGAATGTGAGTTAGTTGCCAAGATTTTCTGGCTAGGAATTCTTCGACTGGATCTGAGACTGCTGGATCGATTACGACGGCACGAGACGAGTCGACTTGGACGACGTGAATATAATTATCTGTCAGGACTGGCAGCGAGTGAATTTCAAAGTTGGACAAGGCTTTCCCCCTCGTGTAGGTGTCAGACATCATTACAGTTTGTTCGGAGCGTGAACACAATAGCAATGTCGCGACACGCTCCAAGTTCCCGATATTATAGCAGTATTTTGTGGCCTATGCCTTTGGGCCAGTCTTTGCATTATGGGGTGGTATCCCGTGCAATGTATTTTTTTGAGGAGTGGATGAACCATGCAAAATTTGAGTTCCAAGCTGCCATACCGTCATGCGACGACGGTCCTGATTGCCAGTTCAGCGTTACTTGCCATTTCATGCAGACTTAAACCCATAGACGATATTAGATCAGCTGGTGGTGCCGCGCGCATCTCGTCGGTATCGATGCCTGTTCCTGAAAAATTAAAACCCTACCTTGTTGATGGAAAAATTGACGCATGGTCACTATCAATAATCGGTGGTGTCTGTGCAAATGGTGCGATGACTCCAGTTTCACACAAAGAGAAATTTGGTCTGTTTTCCGGCTCGGATATTTTACTGAGTGAAAAGATTACTGCTAATTGTGCTTACACATTTACCATGTCATTAGGTAAAGCGAGTGCTGACAAGACAAAACTCGAAAAAGTATACCTTACAAATGATCTCGATAGTAAGCGCACGGAAATCACCGCTGAACAGAATAAGGGCGGGAAAGTTCCCGTTACGATTATGCTTTACTTCACTTCGGATGGCACCGCAGCCCTCGGCGCGACCTCGGGAGCTCCTCTCGATCCGACGGCGTCCAATAATAATACGCTGACACCTGATGCAACCTTAAACAACGGGGCGTCGAATCAACCGGCGCCAGCGCCTGAGCCCACTGCTAACGCGACTTGCTACAAGGGTGATTCAGTTATTTGTAAAATTGAATTTTTGATTGCCGAGAAGACAAACGAATATCGAAAAAAATCGGGACTTCGCGAGCTTGATTATGATGCAAAGATCGCCTTTGTTGCCCGTGACTGGTCTAAGAAACAGTCGGCGAGTGGAAGTATCGGTCATAGTGGCTTCCCTAGCTCACGCACGTCAGTATATCGCCAGGAGTTTGGTGCGGCGCCTTTTTTGACTGCAGAAAATGTGGCCTATAACTACTGTAATGCGGGCAATGAAGCTGCAGCCGCAGGAGCATTTATCGATCAGTGGTGGAACAGTTCTGGGCATCGCCGCAACATGCTTGGTGGTCATAATGCCATCGGTGTCGGCGTTGAGCGAGATTCAAGTGGTCGGTGCTACGGCACACAGATTTTTAGATGAAAATTATCGTAATTTTACGTCAAAATGACCTTTAAGGTACATGCCCCCGAGATTGAGTTCATGGGGGCTCACTTCTATTGTGACAATCCGCTTACGGAATGTGGCTTCGACCACATGATGGATTTCTGAAATTAATTGCGGCGCACGACCTTTTGAGTGATGCCCCTTGCCTGTGATGATTCTAATGTCGACCACCTGGCCGTTGGCGTTTGTCAGAACATCGTTAATAGCTCTGATTACATATGTTTGAGCTTCAGCTACCGTCAGTCCGTGAAGATCAATCGTATGACGAGCGGCCGATTTCTGAGTGCGGTGAGCGTTACGAGATTTTTCGTTCTCTAGGTCATCGTCTTTAGGGCGAAACTTTTGAGTTTCTAAAGCTTCACGAAAAAGCTTAGCCTCTTCCTCTTGCCGTATACGAGGATCGATTGCGGTGTCGTTAGTCATTTCCTCTTCTTCCCACTCTGGGGTGAAGGGCTTTTTTTGTTTTGATGGTTTTTTTGGTGGATGTTTCATGAATTCATCATAGCTGCTTTAGCTGGTGATGGGTATCCATGATTTTGCTGAGATGGCATTGGAATGACCTCTGCTTTAGAAATCTTTGGTGCAAAGGCATCTTTGACCAGAATCGAATGAGCCCCACTACTGCTTTGTAGTTTACCAGAGACGCATAAAAACGATTGGCCGGCTATCTTGGCGGCGATGCGCTGGAGCGTTTCTGGTGTTATAGCTAGGTTAAAAAATCCAGTTTCGTCTTCCAGGGTGATAAACATCATACCGTTTGCACTAGGAGGGCGCTGTTGGATTAATATCATGCCAAAGATGGTGATCACTTGATTTGGGATCAGATCGTCAAGATCTTGGGCTTTTTTAAGTTTGGATACTGGGACGTCATAGCACCAGGCCTCATCTCTTATGAATTGACTGGGATGAGCATAAAGACAAGTTTGAAAGCTTGAAAAGTCTTGTTGGATACTTTCTTCTTTTTTCTCCTCTGGAAAACGCGATGAAAGCTCAACATCTTCAAGCCATGAAGAATGTGGTGCGGCAGCAGCAATCCAGACGGCAGAACGTCTCGAAAGTCCAAAGATAGAAAAACTATTAGCTGCGGCCAGTGCCGTAAGATCGTGACGTGGGATCTTGGTGTGCTGAAGAAATTGCTCCCATGATGTCCAGGTACCTATGCGTTTTCTTGTGCGCTCAATTTGTTCTCCTGATTTTTTGGATAGGCCTGTAATAAGACTAAACCCTAAACGAATCGCAAAATCTCTCGTACTTCCAGGTGATAGAGGCTCAAGGGTTGAGTCCCAGCTTGAATGATTGACGCATACGGGAAGTACGGCGATCGCTTGTCGACGAGCTGCCTGAATCAATGCGTGAGGCGAATAAAATCCCATAGGTTGAGAGTTCAAAAGCGCAGTGAAGAAGGCCGCAGGGTAATGGCACTTAAGATAAGACGAAGCGTAGGCAAGCAGTGCAAATGAGACAGAATGGGACTCAGGAAATCCATATTCAGCAAATCCTTTCATCTGGGCCAAGATGGCTTCAGCAAAATCTGGAGCAATACCGTTTTTTTGCATGCCTGTTGCCAGTTTATTGAGCCATGGATTGATGTCTCCACGCATGGACCAAGCTCCCATGTTCTTACGAAGTTCGTTAGCCTCACCTGGGGAGAAGTCTCCAATAGCCATGGCAATCCGCATCACCTGTTCTTGGAAGATGGGAATGCCAAGGGTTCGGTGTAAGATGGGACGTAGTTTTTCGTCAGGATAAGTGACAGGTTCCAGGCCATGGCGACGCCGCAGGAAGGGATGCACCATGCCACCTTGGATTGGTCCAGGTCGAATAATCGCAACCTCAATGACGAGATCATAAAAGGTCCTTGGCCTAAGTTTCGGCAGCATGGACATTTGGGCGCGAGACTCAATTTGAAATGTGCCGACGGTATCAGCTCGTTGAATCATCTTGTAGGTGGCAGGATCCTCCTGAGGAATGCTCGCCAGGGTGAGGGGCTGTTGGAACTGATTTGAGACGAGCGACAGAGCTTTGCGAATAGCAGATAGCATGCCAAGAGCCAGGATGTCGATTTTAAAAAATCCAAGATCTTCGATGTCATCTTTACACCATTGAATGACCGATCGACCCTCCATAGTGGCTGGCTCCTGAGGTACCAGCTGACAAAGAGGGCGATCAGCAATCATAAATCCACCGGAGTGTATGCCCAGGTGACGTGGGAAGCCTTTTAGTTCGTTGGTCAGTTCAAGCCAAAGATCCCAAGGGATGTCTTTTGCTGCAGAGTCGTCTTTGAGGTGCCCTACTACGTCTTTTGTAGTTTTGCCGGCATTCACCCGTGATGCCATAAAGTCACTGGCCTGGCTTAAGATATCATCCGAGATACCCAAAGCTTTTCCACAGGCTCGGAGCGCGCCTTTTTTCCGGAATGTTATGACGTTAGCTACCATCGCCGATTTTTCGCGACCGTAACGTTTATAGATGTATTGAATCACCTCTTCTCGGCGTTCATGTTCAAAATCCACATCAATGTCTGGTGGATCGCCACGTTCTACGCTGATAAAACGCTCAAACAAAAGATCGAACTTCATGGGGTCCACTGCTGTAACGCCGAGCACAAAGCATACGGCTGAATTGGCAGCTGATCCCCTACCCTGACAGAGAATCCTTTGTTTTCTAGCCCACGCCACAATATCCCAGACCGTCAAAAAATAGTCAGCAAAGCCTAACGTGTCGATTAGCTGTAGCTCGTGTTCAATCAGTGAGCGTACTTTGGGTGGCAATGTTTGATCATAGGTTTCCTGTGCCCCCGCCCAGGTGAGAGCTGTTAAATAAGACTGCGCGGTATGCCCAGGGGGAATCATTTCTTTCGGATAACGGTAGCGCAGCTCAGCAAATGAAAAGTGGCAACTGCCAGCAAGACGTTTTGAGTTTTGGATGGCCTGATCAAACAGTGGAAAACTTTGAAAACGCTTATATATGTCAGTCACCGGAATGAGCGAACGCTCATCATTGACAAACGTGTGAGCTACCGCCTCATCAAGGGTTAGATTGGTACGAATAGCTGCCAGAATATCACAAAGTTTTTTGCGAGATCGCTCATGCATAAAAGGATCAAGGGAGAGCAAGGGCTTAATCTCAGTATTTGCTTGCACACTGAGTGCTCTTTTCATCCAGATGTCTTCTGACGCAGAAAGGTGACGACTAAAAGCCATAAACGTGTCGTCAGCACCAAAAAGATCTTTGATGGCAAGACACTGTTCTTCCCAGGATTTTGGATCCTTACGTAGCATTCCTCGCATGGGAATAATAGCGCTCAGATCCGTCAATCTCATAGCGGACAGGTCGGAAAGTGAGAGATGAGCGTTGTGTTTGCCACCCTTGTGGGCAAGAGACAGGATTTGGCAAAGATGACCATAACCAGTAGCCGAGCGTGCGATCAGTGCAATGGTGTTTTGCTGAATAACTGGCTCATGATGATCTTGTGTTAGATGAAGCTCTGCCCCATAAAATAAGGAAGGTCTTGTCTTCTCATCCATAGACTTCCAGTGACGATAGGTCCTGGCCAGACCATAAGCGCCATCAAAGTCACAGACGGCTAGTCCTGCATAGCCATAGTCTTTGGCGCTCTCCAGCATCTCATGGGGGTGAGATGCACCGTGAAGAAAGCTGAAGTTGGTGTGTGCAAGCCATTCAATCCAATGATGATTTTCTTGTTTAACCGTAGAGTCCATGGAGACATAAACTCCCATCGTCATTTTGGAAAACCCACTGGAGCAGTCCGTCATCAGTCATACGCACATAGTAGTTGCGACAGGTTCCCCTGGGAGATGGCGATGTGTCGGTCCACCAGGATGTCGCCAGGCGTTCACAAAAAATCATGCCTGATGATTGATGCTTTGAAGCCAATGGTTCTGGGTTGTCATAGATAAATAAAGGGCGTCGTTGATGCATGGCAAGCCTCGCAATATTTCCCAAAGGTAAGCTGAGTGGATCTCTGGATTCTCCGGAACAGGTTTTTGCAAAAGATCTTTCTGGGGACCAGTGATCTGTCGTGTCGTAGCTAACCAGTGAAACAGGCAATGAGTTTTCAAGGTCTCTTAGCTGTGAATGCTCTGTGGATAAATCATCTTTAAATAGACTTCTAACAGTTGATGGAATTAATAGCCGTTCTGTGACGGCAAGACTCCACTCGGTCACCGAATCATCACTAAAATATGTTTCGCCGCTGGGATCACGCTTTTGGCGTGACTGCATGGCGTTTTGCCAGGAATAGAAGGCCTGGAGCAGCGCTGTCTTGTGATGGCCGGATTCGCGGTGGAGGGCATGCGGATGGCGGAACAAGACGGGGATGTGGAGGGACGGGCTGCAGGAAAAGGACAGCACCCACTCCAGGCTTACAACTCGTTCGCTGGATGTCCAGCAATTGAGATTGCAGAGTTTATTAAGGTCTTCACAAAGAAGTGGCGCTATGTGCTCCCAT
>CAMDGW010000124.1 GCA_945897695.1 Pseudobacteriovorax antillogorgiicola
CAAGACGATCAAACGCCGGGCCTATGGCTATCGCAACATGGACTACTTCAAACTTAAAATCATGCAGGTCTGCGGACTATTAAACTCTAACTATCTGAAAGCCCGTGGGAATCACGAATCAATGGCTTAAACAAATATGCAACAGGGCCACTCCACATGACATTTCAAGTGATTCCATTCGAAAATTGTCATGGGAGTCCTTTGTTATTAAAGGAAAATTCTGATTTCCTCCACTTTTAGGGACTGCTCTCCGATAAGGGACTTTAAGAGGGGGGTCGTCATGAAATTTTTGTCATCGACAGTATTATTACTATTTTGTCTGCTCACAGCATGCAGTAATAGTGATTTCAGTGGGGATGCTAGATCCGCCGAGGCCTTCCGCAAAAAATGCGATCCTCAAAAAGATCCCAAATGTAATTCCAAGTTAAATCCTCCGACGGTTCCTCCACTAGTTCCTCCTGTTAAGCCCCCAACAGACGAAAAACTGACCTCAGATGATGGCGGTTCTGTTAAGACACCCGGATTGCCGGTTATAAAGCTTGGTATTGGTTTCAATGACGGCCTTGGCTACAAAAAAGATGACAAGGACTTCAACGATGCTGTTGTTTGTTTTGAAGGGCCGTTCACTTATGATGCAACGAAAAAAGAGATTTATTCTCCAAAAAAACAGACAGTTCCCGTACTCATCGGAAGTTTTAGTGCTTGTAAAAATAATGTGATCATCGAAATTACACCGACATCTGGTGAAGCAAAAAAATACGAATTTCAGACAAACATCAATAAGCGAGTAAATCTAGATTTTACGGCGGGTTCAAAGATGTCAGTGTCGTTTAAGGGAACCCACAAGGTGAATGCATGCCCCAACTTGCCAACTAATGGAAGCCTAATTCCACATGCAAATACAGACTGGGTTGTGATCGATTTAGACAAATGTCGTAACTATGGAAACTAAATAATTGCTTAGCGCGCAGCAAGCATCAGCAAAAACAAAATAACTCCAACCATCGCAATCGAGCGTTTCTCAGCAACAACTGCTGCTGAAATGCTTGGTGGTACCGGAAAATCGTCGGCGATGGGAACTTTCAAGGGAACCCAGGCTGGTACGCGGTCCATGTAGCGCTGGTATTCGTCACCAAATTTGGCCAGTAGTGAACTCTCTTCGTATTTGGTAATGCAATGATATTGAAATACAAAAAAACCAAGGATCAAGGTCCCCAGGATCACCACCCCAGAATAAAAGACGACGCCCAGGGTAATGAGAATGTTACTGATATAAAGGGGGTTACGAACCAAAGCAAACGGCCCAGAAGTAATCAGCTGATCGCTTCCAGGACTATCCTGGGTGTCATCGCTCATAAAAGCGACCGTATAAATACGCGCAATCATGCCAAGCACTATTAGCAGTGTTCCAATTGTTGCAGATCTTGGAGTTGTCGAATTAAAGAGTAGCAAGATCATCATTGCAGGGATGATCGTGTAGTTGCGCCATTGAAAAAGATTTTCTCCGATTTCCAATAACGACAAGTTACCAATGCGCTGCGCGGAGTCGTCTTCAGAAGGCTGCTGTGATGGTATGTGATTTTGATCCATGATTATCTCTTCGCTTCAGAGTCTCAACTCAATTGTCTTGCAAACACAGACGGCTCTACTTTTGTTATGCGTTCAAGTCTCAGGTCTACGTCATCGGATTCAATCCAAGCTGTAGTGGCAGACAGCACGATCACATTTAAGTCGAGCTCATGAGCAAAAGTTTCACCAAAAAGCTGTAAAACGCGTTCACAGATTGTCTTGGATGCGCTGAAAATATAGAGCTCCTGCTCCTGGTCTCTCCACAAGACGTCAGTAAACTGTATCTGGGGTAATGTGCGCTTAAGGAGGTCGGAAGCCAGGTCTTCTTTAAGCTTTTGTCGTTCTGCGCGTGGAAGGTTTTTTCCAGTTTCTTTTGCGTGCTCAGCAATTTTTTGCTTGTAGAGCATTTGAAGAAGGCTCATGGGAATTTTTCGTCTCTCGTAGCGCATCCGCAGCATCAGGCCACCTGAGACTTGGCAGTCTGAGGCGTCCCAGTGAGCATCATCGCCCAGAACGTCGGGATCTTGGGGGGTGAGGGGGCGAACCCAGCCCATGCGTTCAGCTTTCGGGTGATTATCTAGCCTGAGTGTGGGGGCCTTAAAGGACTCCAAAAGTTCACTGAGCTGGCTAATAGACGTTCTTTTCCGTCCGCCGATGATTCGATATCGCTGAAAGGCCACTGTGCCGCTGTAAATTCCCATGTAATTTTCGTGCCTTGTAAGGTCTGACTGAGTTTAAATGACTGCCTTAGAGGGTACGGGGGGGAGGTGATCGGGTCAAGGGGGTTTTTGAGTGAATCATAAATTACAGCTCATTTTTTAGGGCGCACGCCCCTAGGCAGCTGCTGCCTTTAAAGGCTTTTAAGTGTGGGCCGATAGGGTTGTGTCAGCCAGGATGGTTGGCCCCGCAGGGAATGAGCGAAGGGAAAGGTCGTCAATGTCCAAAAAGTCGCAGACCGATTACGAAACTTACCGTGAAATCATGAATGACCTCCTTAAGCCTATTGCGTCGGAAAATGTTGATTTGGATACCCTAAAGCGTCTTTATGAAAGCAAGATGGTCTATCTTGAGAACCTCCGCGTAAAATGCTTCCGTGAAATGAACAGCGACAACCAAACACTCTTTTCCCAAAATGATTATCAAATCATCGTTGAGGCATCTGTAAAGACCCGCGAACACTTGCGCGGTGTCGTATTGGGCGCCATTAATAATCGACTGCAAAATATTCGCTCGGCTTAAATCATCCGCGAAGTTTGACCCGCAGATTCCTGAATTTTATGACTTTTGTAACCCCTGTGGTAAAATAAACCGGATACCGGTTTTTGACTGCCCTGGGGGTTTTGCATATGGTCTGCCGTATTCTTGTGGCTGACGACAGTTCCACCATACAAAAGGTGATTCGCATCGGCCTCGCTGCGATTCAAACTGACATCAAATCTGCTGGTTCATTTTTAGAAGCCAACAAAGTCGTCGATCAAGGTGGGCTTGACCTGATTATTGCCGACGCGGGTCTGCCTGGTATTTCAACCGCTGGGGATTTCATCAAATTGGTGGATCGTGCCGGTGGCGTACCTTTGATTATTCTGATGGGGAGCTACGAAGCCGTAAAGGAATCCGACCTCCGTGACGCTGGTATCACTAATATTATTAAAAAGCCGTTTCCACCAGGCGAGTTACCAAAGCTAGTTGAAAGCCTCACGGGTACCGAGAGGGCCGGTGCTGCTCCCGCTGGACCGACAGCAGCAGCTCCGCCGACGAACCTGCCCCGGGCTGGTATTGCTGACATTCCTGCCTTTTTATTGGCAGATGAAGCTGTCGCGATTCCAGACCCAATGGCCGCTAAAAAGTCATCGACCCTTGCGAGTATGCCCTCGTTTTCCTTGTCCGAAGACGCATTTCCGGGAATGATGCCGCCGACGCCAGAAGTCGAACCCTCGCGCAAAGGGCGTCCTGCTTTTGACTCGAAATCAACGTCAGAATCCCCCTTGGCCAAGCCATTTTCTGCGCCCCCCAAGTCCTCTTTCCCTGAAGAAAAAACAGATCAGTTACCATTTACCTCCAGGCAAACGCCATCATCCAGCCCATCGCCCACCACTCAGGCCGGGTTGTCAGCTGCCGTCGAGGCCTTTGTCAGAGACGAGCTTCCGGCGCTTGTTGACCGTGCAGTGGAGCGATATTGCGCAGAACATTTCAAAGGGATTGCGCGGGAGGTTCTTACGGCAGAGCTCAGGCGGCTTGCCGAAGAAAAAGCGCGTTACCTCGTGGATCAGTAATAGATCGAGACCAAAGGTTTAGGTATACTTCCTTGGGCAGCAAACCTAAGGGAGAGAACACCTTTGCATCATTTACATGAAATTCAGATTGAACCGATCATCACCCGTGCGTTGGAGGAAGATTGGGGCTATGGTGATTGGACAACCGATTTGTGCGTACCTGCCGATAAGATTTCAAGCGCGCGCATTATCTGCCGTGAGGATATCGTCGTCTCAGGTCTTGACGTGGCTTCTGCCGTGTTTCGCAGAGTGGATCCCTCGCTTAAGGTCACCCTGCATTGTGACAATGGCTCAAGACTTTCCGCAAATGGATTGCTGTTAGAAGTTTCTGGAAAAGCCAGGTCCATTCTTAAGTCAGAGCGTGTAGCTTTGAATTTTCTGGGACGTATGTGTGGAATTGCCACAGCGACTCGAGCTTTCGTAGACCAATTAGCAGGGACCAAATGTCAATTGCTTGATACCCGTAAGACAACGCCCGGTATGCGTCTCATTGAAAAAGCAGCCACGGTGACCGGTGGTGCCCGTAATCACCGCGTCGGTCTTTGTGACGGTGTGATCGTGAAAGAAAATCATATTCGCGCTGCCGGGGGCATCAAACCAGCAGTTTCACGTCTTCTGGATTCATTGCCTCCCACTCTGAAGATTGAGGTTGAGACGACAAATCTCGATGAGGTTCAAGAAGCACTCGATGCTGGAGCAGATATTATTATGCTCGATAATATGTCCAATGCAGAGATGGCGATGGCGGTGCGCACTGTGCGTGGTCGAGCTAAGCTCGAGGCATCGGGTGGTGTAAAGATTGATACTGTGCGCAAAATTGCCGAAACAGGTGTCGATTTTATTTCTACCGGTTCCACTATTCACTCGGCACGCTGGTCTGATCTATCGATGCTTTTTGATACCTGAATTATGCTGCCCTACGAGTTTGAGTGGATCCAGGAGTGTGCGTCGACCTCCCGACTGTTAAAGGATCAGGGGGCGTTTGCTCAGGGGAAAGTCCAAGTCATCGCGGCTGCCAAACAGACCGCAGGCACTGGAAGGCTAGGTAGAAGTTGGGTTGGCGCCGAAGGTAACCTTCACTTTAGTATTCGTATCCCTGCGCAGTTTATCTCTGAGGACATTAAGACGCTCGTCCCACTTGCCGCAGGCGTAGTTGTCGCGCAATTTATCCGTTCTCATTTCGGAATTAATCTTTGCCTAAAGTGGCCCAATGATCTCCTTCTCGAGGGCCGAAAAATTGGAGGAATCCTTTGTGAAGCGACCATTCTCGAGTCCCGCCTGCAGGGCGTTGTTATAGGTGTTGGACTAAATCTAACAACTGCACCCGAACAATCTCAGGGCTTGGAATATCCGGCTGGTGTGCTGAAACCCCTGCATGGTTTCGAAGTAGGTACTGCCGAAACCTTGGCAAGAAATCTTGCACAATATTTTGCTCGACGGTGGCTTGAGCTTTCTAGAACCAATGTGATGTCAGAATGGAATTTTTTCGCCATGACACACGGACACCTATGGTATCGTAATTTAGTAGATGGCTATGAGTGGTATAGAATGGTTGGCATCCAAGAGGATGGGCATCTATCTTTAGACTCAAGGCAGCTAGGGCAGTCTTTGATTGTGAACTCGTCCAGCCATGAATTTAAATGGGACTTGCAGATGGGGCGTCGCATGCTTGTTGCTGATGTGGGTAATACCCGTACCAAAGTGGGTACCGTAATCGTGGGCTCTGATGGCACTCTAAGTTTAGATAGTATCGCTTCAGATGCGGAAAGTGTTGAGCTTTTCGTGAAATCTAGAGTGGAGCAGGGTTTTGCTCCGGTAATCCACTGCTTGAGTGTCAATCCTGCCGGCATGACCGCGTTGGTCGATCGATTCAGACCTTTACAGGTTGACGTCCGCGCTCTGGAGAAAAAGCCAATTCGCCTAACCAATTCAAATTATAATTTTGAATCGCTTGGAGCTGACCGCGGCGCAATTCTCGAAATGCTTTACTACAAACAGTCGCGAGGGGATTTTTTTTGGCCAGCAATGGTTGTTTCCTGCGGGACCGCAACAACTATCGACTGTGTCGATGCTAATGGGTGCCATGTCGGTGGATATATCATGGCGGGAGTGCAGACTGCTATTGATGCCATCTGTCAGCGTGGGGCCCTCTTGCCGAAGTTTCTCGATGTCTTTGCCTCTCAGGCAACTTCTGGTTGGCCCTCAGATAGTGACAGCGCAATCGTTGCGGCTTCTGTTGCGTCAACTGCGGCATTTATCAAGTCTGAGCGTGAGCGGCTAGCCGAACAGGCCGCAATTCCGGGGGCCTGTGTGCCCCTTCTTATTACTGGTGGATACGCAAAGCTTGTTTGTTCAAAGCTTGGGGATGAAAGCGTGCAGCTTGATGAACATCTTGTTCTGTGCGGTGCCGCCTTGATGGCTTTAAACGGGCGATAATTTTTTACGATTTTTGGTTGAAAGTAAAAAGCCCCGGATCCAAACATATGGGATCCGGGGCTTTCAGTTCTGAATCGATCAGCGTGTGCCGCAGCTTGGATCTGCTTTAGCCAGACCGTGACGAGCAAACGCCTTGTTGATCAAACATAGATTCGGTGTGCCGTTGGAACGATCTGTATCGTTGTCATCAAGTGTCAGGATTGCTTCATACGCGTCAGACATCTTTGTGTACTCATAGATGCCTTTGAAGAGGAACTTGGCATAAAGTTCGCGACCTTTTTCAGGTCCACGAGTTTTCTTGAGGTCCTTGAACATATCCCACATAGCTCCGCCGTAGATGAGGCCATCGGAGTGAACTTCGTCCACTACGTCGTCTGGGAACTTCTTGAGAGTCTCAAGATCGCGCACAGACTTGTGTGTGAGGGGCATGAAGTCAATTCCAACTTTTGCGTCTTCTGTGAATAGGGCAGCTAAAGCATCTCCAAAACCTTCAGACAATGCGCCGTCCTCGATGCCTCCGGTGTTATCGTCAAGTCCATGACCCCATTCGTGGTAAATTACGTCTGCGATCATTCCTGTGTTAGCACAGGTTTTGCCTTCGACTTCGCCAGCTGTGAAGAAATTAATCGTTAAGCCATCCCAGTAAGCATTGCAATGTTTGCTGTTATTCACGTTTGCCGTTATCGGTTCATTGAACCAACTTGGCTGGATGAACTTCTTAGCAGCAGCAATGACTTGGTTGGTGCTGACGTAAACCATCGCCTGCGCCATTTCGTTATTGTCCCAACGCTTATCAGTCGGTTTGATGTCAAATTTGAGTTGCCATTGGTTAGCAGACTTAGTTGCAGTCGCAGTTAAGTCATCACCGCTT
>CAMDGW010000125.1 GCA_945897695.1 Pseudobacteriovorax antillogorgiicola
AATGCGGTAGAACGAGCGACAGTGCTGGGCAGTGGTAGTCGACTATCTATTGATTTAATGCTTCCATCTTCACATGCACCTATCAAGATAACGAACATGTCCGCCCCCTTTCCACGTATTCGTGGATTCAACTATAAGACAACTATAGACGATTTTGAGCGAACTTTTTTAACTGATCTGTTAAGCGCAGCAAACGGCAACATGTCAGAAGCAGCACGAATGTCTGGCATCTATCGTGCAAACATCTACCGAATGGCCAAACGCCTAAACATTGATCTAAAGAAAGAGTGACAAGTCCACATGAGCATCAATCAAGAAGTTTATCAGGGACTAAAAAAAATACTTGTAGCCAGCGGTCAACTCGATGCCGTTATTGACATGTTTCTCTCAAATTCCAACAATCGACTTTTGGCTCTAAATGACGCGATAAAAGCACACGATGCTGAGGCGATTTTTAGAATTGCCCATGCAATCAAGGGTTCCTGTAGCATGTTAGGCGGAACTAAATGTGCAGAATTATGCAAAGCAATAGAAGAGGGCGCAAATCAGTCCTTTGCGACCGATGTCCAGCGGTTGTCCGACCTACTTACAAACGAATTGTCGGAGATGTCCAGATTTCTGCTCAATGAACGCGGCAACGGATCTACGGGTTGCTGTGAGTAGACTTTCGAATTTTAAGGTTTGATTTTAGATTTTTTTGAGGCTGTCCAGAAGGACGCGAACTAAGATCTCACGCGTCACAGGACGCTCTAGGCAGATTGTAAATCCGCAATCGGTACACATTTTCACTTCGTTAGGTCCAAGGTGTGCCGACAGCCCAATGATCGGACTACGATAGCCGGTTTCACGTATGGCAAGGGCGGTCTGATCGCCACCGAAATCTGGCATACGTAGATCTAACAAGATCGCGTCAAACCTTTCTGCGGTTACACGCGGCACTGCAAGCTTACCATCACTAATCGCATCGAATTCAGCACCCAGAGACGTCATAAGATGCTTCATCAGCAACTGATTATCCGAGGAATCATCCACCAAAAGAATTCGCATTCCAGACAATGGCTGCTCTTTCCTACCGTCCTCGTGAGCGAAGATCGATTGGTCCGAGAAAAATGTTGGAAGATCTTTGGACATAGACTCAAGCGAAGAAAAAGATTGGCCCTGCGAGCACGATCGTTATTTAGCAATCTGCCTACATCTTGTCTACATCGTACTTTATGACTAATTTCCACTAAACACCTGTGAAATACGCAATCTACCCGACTCTCTGGGCTTTCAAAAATATGGTAGGCACCTACTTTGAGGACTTTATCATCCCGATGTCCATCAAGGAGGTTTTCATGTTTTTCCAGTTTACATTTAAGAAAATGGATCCATCAGATTCACTTGTGAGAATGGCCATTGATAAACTAGAGTCTCGAATTCAGGCGTTATCAGGTCATTGTATAAATCCACATCTGACGTTTTCCTCGTATCGTGGGATCCAAAAAATTCACTTTTCAATGCTGACTCAAGATGGCTTTCGGATTGAAGTAAGCCATAGCGGACCAGACATGTACGCGGAACTGGACGAAGTTGTGGACCGCATTGAATCACAACTAAGAAAGCATAAGGAGCGCTTACGGGAACACAAGGGCCAAACAGGAATCCGCGCTGCTGCGATGGGGATGCCCTCGATTTACCGAGATCCGCTCTGGGATGATGTTCTTAACGAACCCAAGGATATCGACGCCGGCGACATTATGAAGTTCGAAGCAGCTCGTCAGATGCTCATCCGGGGGCAAGACAAAACAGCAAAAACCACACCGCCGAGGGAGGAAGTGTTAAATTAGAGCTGATATTTCGGATGGTTAACGCAACCGTCGACTCTGTAATAGTGGGTCTTTGTCACCCCTGAATCTTGTGGATCTTGGCCGAGCGAACCAGCTAAGATGGGGGCAACGCCCCATCGTCATAAGGAGGTCGACCGTGCACCACTATTTGAACCTTCTCAGCCGCGTACTTGAAGAGGGAGTTGAGAAGTCCGACCGCACCGGAACCGGCACTCGCAGCGTCTTTGGGCACCAAATGAGATTCAACCTGTCCCAAGGTTTTCCCCTAGTGACAACAAAAAAGTGTCATCTTAAGTCAATTATCCATGAACTTCTGTGGTTCCTTGCTGGCGACACCAATACAAAGTATCTGAAAGAAAATGGCGTCTCAATCTGGAACGAATGGGCTGACACCAATGGCGACCTTGGCCGCGTTTATGGTGCACAATGGCGTTCTTGGCGTAGACCAGATGGAACGACACTGGACCAGATTGCGCAGGTCACACAGCAGATAAAATCAAATCCTGACTCCCGTCGGCACATTGTGGTCGCCTATAACCCGGGCGAAATCGAGCAAATGGCACTTCCACCCTGCCACGCGTTTTTTCAATTCTATGTCGCTCAAGGCAAGCTATCTTGTCAGTTGTACCAACGAAGTGCAGACGTATTCCTTGGCGTTCCTTTTAATATCGCAAGCTATGCTTTACTCACCATGATGATGGCACAAGTCACAGGATTGTCTCCCGGTGAATTCATCCACACCCTGGGGGACGCCCACCTTTACTCAAACCATATGGAACAGGCCTTAACCCAGCTTAAAAGAGACCCTCGGCCGCTTCCCCTTATGAAAATAAATCCTGACGTCAAAGATATATTTGCCTTCAAGTTTTCGGACTTTGAGCTGAGTGGCTATGACCCACATCCCCCTATTAAAGCACCGATAGCCATTTAAATATGCCATTCACGATCAATCACATCGTCGCAATGGCAGAGAACCGGGTAATTGGTCGAGCCGGAGGTATGCCGTGGCATATCCCTGAAGACTTCAAGTTTTTCAAGGCTACCACGATGGGTCACGCCATGATCATGGGTCGCAAAACCTGGAACTCGATTGGCCGTCAACTTCCTGGCCGTCTGACGATTGTCATAACCAGAAATCAAAATTTTGAAGCACCTGCTGGTGTTATTGTTAAATCAACACTGGAAGACGCTGTTACTTATTGCCGCGATCATCAGTCGCAGTGGGGTTCGGACTGTTTCATTGTTGGCGGTGGAGAGCTCTACAAGCAGAGCATGACCATCGTAGATAGGATCTATTTGACCCTTATCCATAAATCTATTGACGGGGACACGCTCTACCCAGACGTCCCCGTTTCAGTCTTTGAAAAGGTCAAAGACGAGCAGCACTTAGATGCTCCAATCCCGTATTCTTTTACCACTTGGGACAGAACGTTAAAATAAAACGCCGCGTCATGTACGCGGCGTTTTAGCATCAGTGAAGAGACTATTAATTGCCGTCAGAAAACTCAAAAATCTTTTCCTCAAGCATCGCTACCGGAACAGCTTTGAAAACCGGCTTATGATGGCGAGTTTCCTGCCATGTCGCATCAACTGCTTGGGTTGCCAGATCACCCATGGTTGCGTCGGGACGCTGGGTCTTAAGATTAGAGAATACTTTTCTCAATGACCACGTAAAAGCGCCCCCTTTTTCTCGACCATAATCAAGGCTTGTCTGAGACTTTTTTGACGCCGCAAATGTTAGAAATTGTTCTATGCTGTCCGCACGGCCTTTATCTCCAGAAAGAGTCAGCTGCTGCGCCATAGTCTCTACTTGTGCATCTGCGAGCGCCTGCGCCACTTCCGGAGTATGATCTGCAAAAAATTCAGCTGGCTCGTTTAGTCCTTTCATGTCGTCGGGTAAAGATCCATTTCCATCCACCCAGTGACCGGAATAACAGGAGTCGTTAAAAGCCATTAGACGTTTCAAGGGTTGCGCACGACCGGCAGCGATAGCTGCTGAAACCTCGGAATAACTCATCATGCCGTCTGCGGTCATAAATTTACCATCACTGCTTCCGTGTCCACTAACATAAAGACCCAGAGTACCAAATTCGCCAACAGAGGCAGCGTTAGCTGTCAGCTCACGAAGGATATAATTTTTCGGAGCATTGCTATTACTTACGACGTTCCAATTAAATCCATTTGTTTTGTCGTTCAAAACTTTCGACATTTCACGAACGTCAGTCGCTACTCCTGCCAAACCGTTAGGAGCGCCAATTACCATAAAAACATTGCGCGATTGAGGATCGTAGGGCCTAAACTTTACCGACGATGAACTCACTCCCCGGCCACAGCCAACTAAGGCTAAAGCAGAGAGCAAAACTATTGCCACCGTTGATGCGGGGAAAAGTCCCATAGAAACCTCCTTGTTTATGATGTTTTTGTTTCGTGTGTTTGGGGCTATCTTTTTATCTTCCCATGCATCTGAATTGCCGCAAAATAAATGGACCAAACATCACTAGAGCTAATGAACAATTTTTGCTGGGTAATTTTATTGAAGAAGTAAAAAATCTTTAAAAAACCAGCAATTAGTGAGACTAATGCACATCAATAGGCTCTCTTTAAAAATTCCAATTATCAGCTTTCGAAGGTGAATCATGACGGCCGCATGGATTAAAACCGCAGATAATCTGATGTTATACGCCACCGAAAATCCACGTGACATTTATCCTTTCGGATCAGCAGTCACCCGTTTAATTTACGGAATCACTATGGAATTTGGTGAGGATCGCTTTAGATTTCTGAGACAACGAATCAGCTCCATGAAAAAACTAAATATCTGGGAGCAAAATTTAATAAAGGTTTGCGCAAAACGAGCGTCAACGGTGACTACCTTTGACCCAACGGAAGTACCTGCACACAAGTGCCTCGACATCGGACAAGATCTATCTGCAGATCTGTCAGCATCCAGGAAACAACATTTACTGGGCTCGCCTCTTCTCAAAGACGAGGCCCTTCAACTTGTTTCCGATATCGCATTAAATGAGCTTCATCACTCTCGAAATTTGGGTCTAAAGTTACATGAGGCGCATCGGCCAGTTGCCGCTATACTCTGTGATGCCAAAGACATTGTTTTAGCTGTCGGCGTCAATACCAATGCGGCATGTCAGATGCGGCACGCAGAGGTAAACTTGGTTTTACAACTGTGCAATCTAGGAATGACTGCCTTTCCTATAGGCAGCAAACTTTACACCTCCCTAAAACCATGCCGCATGTGCGCTGGACTCATACATTCATTCGGTATACGTGAAAACGCTTCAGAGCCGCCTCCCTTGCAAATCTTTGCAGGAGAAGACGACCCTGGACGTTTTGGACGACACCATTTACTGGATGACATTCTAGAAATCAAAAACCAGCGGTAGTCTAGGATGACATCTCGGAACGGAACTCACTTAATTGCGGTATACACCCTGTGGACGTCGTCGTAGTCATTGATGTCACCTAAGAATTGTTCCACTTCTTTGCGGGCATCCGCCGCTAGCTCAACTGTATTTTTCGCAAGATAACCCAGCTCCGCCTTGGACACCAACCAGCCCTTTTCGGTCAATGCCTTGTTAACGGAATCCAGATCCGAGGTTTCTGTGTAGAAAATGCCACCCGTACTACCTTCAGGAACATCCTCTGAATCCATAGGTTCCATGTTTTGGGCGCCACACTCGATTGCAACCTCCTCAATATCAACACCAGCCTTAGCAATGGTTGCTTCGATGATTCCCAGTCGATCAAACATCCACGCCACTGCACCACTGCTACCCAGCTGACCCTTCCGGAAAAGAACGCGGATATCGCCAGCCGTGCGATTGTTGTTTTCAGTAAGACACTCTACTATGACTGGCACTTGGTGAGGGGCAAACCCTTCATACGTCAAGGTCGAATACGTGATATTTTCATCAGTCTGACCAGATCCACGCTTGATAGCGCGCTCGATCGGCTCCTTATTTACAGAGTTCTTGCGGGCCTCTTCTAGAGCTGCTCGCAGCCTTGCGTTACCGGAAGGGTCGGCTCCGCCCATTTTTGTGGCAACCATAATCTCTTTGACTAATTTGCCAACAACTTTGCCCTTACGATTCGCCGCATCCATCTTACCCGCATGTTTCCACTGAGCGCCCATCTGTAACTCCCTCTTAAATCTGAAAAACTTAAGCCAATATATAAAGTTAATTGGGCCGGTTAGTAAAGCGTTTACAGCCTACTCCCATTCATCCTATAACCTTCAGATGACAACCGGCAGCCGATACAAACACTGGATTTCCCAGTCAACTCAGACACCTTCGTCGTTTTCTGACGTGGGAACTATTGTTCGTCAAAGTCGAGGGTTTCAGGCCATCGAAAGGCTGGATTATGGAGACCATGGACTCCAGGCGGTCTTAGAGACAATAACTAAAGCTATCGATAATAATAAGCGTATAGCGCTGTATGCCGACTACGATGTGGACGGCACCATGTCATGTGTCTCATGGATCTGGTTTCTGGAAGCCATTGGCTACAAAAACTATGTCCATTACATACCTTGCCGATTCAAAGAGGGGTATGGCGTAAACCTTAACGCCATCAAGCATCTTGTCGACAATGAAAAAGCTGATGTCATCATTACGATGGACACCGGTATCACTGCCAACGAAGAAGCTCGCTGGTGCAAAGAACGTAGCGTTACGTTTATCTGCACAGATCACCACAAGATCCAGACCGAGAAGATGCCAGACTGCCTGATTTTAAACCCGAAAACCCACCCGGAGGCCATGTATCAAGAATTGTGTGGCTGCGGCATAACATTCGTCTTGCTGCGAAAACTTGCTCAACACTTCCCACAACTTTCAACCCATGCACCCATCTGGACTGACATCTTAGCCCTAACTGGAATGGCCACAATCTGCGACGTGGTGCCTTTGAATGGGGTCAATCATAAGCTAGCCAAACACGGCGTGGACGCACTAATGCGAAGCAGCCGCCCGGTGCTTGTTAAATTGAGAGCCGCTGCGAGCGTCGATGACGCAGATGAAAAAGACGTGGGCTTTAAGCTTGGACCGCGCATAAACGCAGTGGGTCGCCTTGAACACGCCGATCTTGTCGTGAAAGCTTTCATCGACGAGGATCCTGCCCCCCTGATTGCCTTTATGGGTACAGCCAACGAGCGTCGTCGTCAGATCCAGTCTGGTATTGTGACCGAAGCCCGCGATGAAGCTCTGAAGCAAGCCAACGCGCCAATTTTATTCCTTGGGGGAGATTGGCATCCTGGAGTTGTTGGCATTG
>CAMDGW010000126.1 GCA_945897695.1 Pseudobacteriovorax antillogorgiicola
CAGGTTCATTTAGAGCTTCAGCTATACTTCGCTATATTTAGTTTATACAATTATTGTTTCAATGCAAAGGAGGACTATTCATGGCTGAGCTTGAAACAAGTCATGTCTTTAATGGCGACATCAATAAAGTCTTTAGGGCACTTGGCCAATTCGAGAAATATCCGGAATTCATACCGGGGGTTACGGGTATAAAAATTACACCTGCGCCAAATGGTAGCAAAGCTAAATGCCTGCTTCGCACAGAATTAAATATCGTAAAGACATTTTTTTACACAAATGAAATGTTTATCGAAGAGCCAAGCCGTATCTGGTGGGCCATGGTCGATAGCAACCTTATGAAAAAAAATGAAGGTAGCTGGACCCTAACTGCTCAGGGCGACAAGACCCATGCTGTCTATAAATTAGACGTAAGTTTTAAGGGTTTGGTTCCGTCAATGGTCACTGACCAGGTAGCAAAGGCTAATTTACCGGGAATGTTTGCTGGTTTCCAGCGCCTCATTGACTCGCTCTAGAGAAATGCTCTCACTGTGCCCCTAGTCAACAAGCGCCAAATCTGACCAATCTACGATAAACGGCACGCCATTGGCCTGTCGAACCTGGGGATAGTCATCCATAACCAGTCCTGCATGACCCAATGCTTTCGCCGTTAGGACCAGCTTTTGATTTAGCAGTTTGGCACAGTCACGCCCGACGTCCTGCCCCTTCGGCATCACAATAGCGGTCAATCCAGCATGATGAATCACAGTCATCGGCGGGACTAAAGTATCCTCTTCAATCTGGCGAGCCCTGGCAATCGCCTCGCACCATCGTTTCACCCAAAGGTCCCCCCCTTTGGTAAACGATGTTTTAGCTATATTAACCGCAAGGCTCAGAGGCGAAGCCACCAGTTCAAAACTCTGAAAATGACTTCCTTCACCGATAAATTGAGCAAGGGACCGTCTGGCTGATTCGCTCAAAGGAGCCAGACGCGATAAGAGCGTCGCAGCTCGCGATTCGTCAAACGACGCATAAAACATCGCTTTAAGATCTGGAAACCTTGTCATTTTGACCCCCTAGGATGTTGGAAGGCGGAAATTTTCTTTTATTATCTCATGTTTACAACTGAATCGTACAATCGACCACGGAGGACTCTTGGAGCGTTGTGGTGTCAGTAGTCTTGACACTTTGTCACTGAGACATACAGTACTCAGAAGGTTTAAGGGCGTAGCGTATGGCTAATCCTTTGTAATTTAATGCTTTTATGGTAAGCCTCTTAGCGACCCACGCGAGCCACGTCCGTGGCATAAGCCTTGCTTCAAGGAAATCAAGGGCTAGCGCCCTGAACTTCTGAAGCTGAACTTACTGCTGATCTGGAGGAACTGATGCAAAGACAAGCTGAATCTAAAACTACAAATGTCGTCTCTCTCTTTAGTCGCAAAGACGCTGAGGCCATGGAGAAGAAAGAAACAGAGGCATCTGAAGAATGTTCCACCAGCTTTTTTGACGCAATGCGCAAGAATACCGAAAACGAAGAGCGTCTTCGCAAGGAAAGATTGAAAGCCAACCAATCAGTTCTAAAATCCTACCGCATCAAAAACTAATAACTTCTTTTATGTTTCAATGGGGCTATCACTAGTCCCGATATCCTCAGTTCACTTTTCCCGTTGTCGCTGTCTGTCCCTAACTGTTGTTGAATCTCCTACTGCCCCATTTGAGGAACCCGCCCATGTCATCCAACACGAATATTCCTACTGAAACAAAAATTCTCGATTTCAAATCATTTAAACAGAAGCAAGAAACTAATAATGAGTTTTCACGGTCACGCAAGCCTCTCTATGTAAATAAGGAAGAAGGTCGTATTTCTGGCAATGCAGAAGGCGCAAAATCTGCTGCCGACAAAGGCGAAGACTTCGGAGATCGCCTTCAGAAGATCCGCTCAAGCCTTGATCGCATCAACTCTCTAATGGCAGACCTAAAAAAGCTTTCGACTAATAAGAGCAAAGATCAATTGAATTGATCTGATCAAAACCCAGGAAAAATTAAAACCCGGTGGCTCTTGCCCCGGGTTTTTGATTATTGTTTATTCTGACTCATGTTTGAACCTGTGCAATATACGGCAACTCTCGAAATCTTTGATCAAGGTCCAATCCATAGCCGATCACAAACTCATTGGAGATTGAAAATCCGTGATAATCAACTTTTACCGGAACTTCACGGGCTTCTGGTTTATCCAGAAGGGTACACAGACGCAGCGACTTTGGACCACGCTCATTTAATATTCTCATCAGATAATCAAGAGTGCGTCCGGTGTCGATGATATCTTCGACCAAGATGACGTTTTTTCCTGAGATGTCAGTTGAAAGATCCTGCGTGATTCTAACAGTTCCAGTGCTGCGGGTTCCCGAATAGCTTGCACATCCAATAAAATCGACCACTACGGGAGATTTAATGGCGCGAACAAGATCAGCTGTAAACATAAAAGCACCCTTTAAAACACCGACGATAACAACAGGCTCGCCCTTTAGATCTTGAGTTATCTTGCGACCAAGCTCTTGAACGCGCTCACGGATCTCAGCCTCGTCATGAAGAGGTTTATATTTAATAGTATCAGGATTTACAGAACCCACTTTGCATTCCTCCTCGTAGAGATACGAAACCTATATAATACGCCAGACAAGTGATTCAGGCTCGGCCTGATCAGCAATGGTGTATGCACTCGAGACTCTTTTGATAATGTGATCGGCAATGGCGGCTGACTCAGCGTGAATAATTGCCAAAGGCTCACCCGCTTCGATTTTGTCACCAACTCTTTTCAATTTTGATAGGCCAACAGCAGGATTGATCTTGTCAGAGGATTTTCGACGACCACCACCTAGCTCAATGATAGCTAGGCCAAGTTCACGCACTTCACAAGTCGAGATAACACCTTTACGCGCTGAATTGACCCCTATCATCACAGGAGCCTGCGGCAACCGACGGGTGTCTTCAATTTGCCTGACGTCTCCACCTTGAGACGCAATCACCCTAGAAAAAACTTCAAAGTCTTTGCCTGACTTTAGATATCCTTCAAGCCGGGACTTAATGGCATTCTTACTCTCACCTGGTCGTGCCAGCAGGATAGTTTCCGCAGCAAGCTCAAGAGAAAGCTCACGAGTTGAGGTAGGACCTCCACCCTTTAAAACATCGACACACTCTGCAATCTCTAAACTATTTCCGGCACGGTCACCAAGCGGGCTTCCCATATCGGTGAGAAGGCACCGTATCTGCAAACCGCTTGCAGCGCCAACACTTGCAATAGACTGTGCCAGAGCCAAAGCAGCCTCCTTGGATTGCATGAACGCTCCGGAACCAAACTTCACATCCATGACAAGGCAACCAATACCCTCGGCGAGCTTTTTGCTGAGAATTGAAGCCGTGATCAGAGGAACACTTTCAACCGTATCCGTAACGTCGCGCATGGCGTAAAGACGCTTGTCGAGTGGGGCAATCTCCTCAGTCTGACCCATGAAGACGCCGCCGTTTTTGGTCAGAAATCTTATGGCATCGTTGGAGGATGGGTAAACATTCATACCGCTGATAGCTTCAAGCTTGTCGAGCGTGCCCCCAGTATGGCCGAGACCCCGCCCAGCAATCATCGGAACTTTCAAGCCTTCGAGAATACAAAGGGGCATAAGAATTGGGCTAGTCTTATCACCAACCCCACCGGTACTATGCTTGTCCGCAATTTCTCTCTTGCTCCCTGGCCATTCAAGAATCCGGCCTGAGTCACGCATAGTGAGCGTCAAAGCAGCTGTCTCATCGCGATTCATCCCTTTCAGAACAATTGCCATCAGCATAGCGGCAACCTGATAATCAGCCACATCCCCTTGAAGGAGCCCACCAAAAAAGGCCGAAATTTCGCCCGTCGATAGGGCCTCTCCAAGTCGTTTTTTACGAATAATTTCCTGGGGCAGAGTGGCCATAAGAGCTCCTGTTCATTTCCTAAGCTCTTAGAATTTCTAAGAACACCATTAAAATGTTGACAAAATAGACAGAGGAATGTATGTTACGCCCCTATTTTGGGCTAGGGAATAGTTTTTTCCACCAAAGATCCAATTCTTCGGTTTTTGTCCATTTTATAAAGGAGGTTTCCCATGGAATTTGAAACCACGACTGACGCCAGCGGCAACAAAGTTAAGAAGCTACCACCTTCCGTTGTTAAAGATATCGAATTGAAAAATCACGCTCGTCGATTGGCCAATCTTTCGCCCATTCGTATTAAAGTTCGCGCATGTATTGCATGCGGTACTCTTTTCGAATCAGCCGGCAACCGTACATGTGGTCGCAATACGCGCAGCACGGGATTCATTGCTGGTCGCGAAATTATTTAATTGGCAACCTACGGTAATATGAAAGCCTAAAGCCATTTTTTGGTAATTGATAAACTCTCTCGGCAGTTTTTGCCTAATGCCGACAAATGATAACGCCGATCCCCCTGAAAGCTCAAAGGCTCTTCTGGGGGATTTTCGGTTATGACCGATGCCATAAAATTTGATCGCAAGCCCTATACGATTGCCTACACGGATCAAGACGGTAAGCAGCAGTCGATCCGTAGAATCCCACCGCCGAAACTCCATTCAGCAATGCCCACAGATAAAGTTGAACTAACTAAAAAACTAAATGACGATTTCCAGGAGGGAGATGAACTAACTGTAAAAGCAATCAACCCTCGACACGCAAATGTTCTCAAGGTTGAAAACAGCAAAGGTCAAATGGCCTTTATCAGCCACTACGATATGAAATTAAAGGACAAGCTGGCGCCGAGGGGAGAAAACGGAGAAATAACTCCCGAGCAATTTCCAGAGCGAAATCAATATCTACTTTGGCCGTGATGATCAGGATCCGTTTCTTAGACAATATTTCGATGGAGCCTCAGGTACGCTGCCTTTTTCAAATCCACGCATCTGAACTCTTTTGGTTGACCAGCCCATAAACTTAGCACCCTCGCCCGTGGCTTTGACGCGGAAAAACTGATCGCCTGTCCCGTTTGGGCCTGCGTCATACCAAACATTTTCAAAGGAATGACTGGCGACATTACGAACCTGTCGCTGATCCACTGGTTCCCAAACAACTCTCTGATCAGCGGAACTACAGCGAACAAGTCTCTCAATTTCGACGCGCCTCGTTGTTACCTGAAATCCAGCCGTCAGTCGGAACTGCGATCCAGCCTGCTGAGGCCCTTCCGGCGATAACGTCAAGCTCGTATTTGCTGAAATATTGTCACTAACGGCCAAGTATGGTCCAAAAATCGTCTCGTCAAAGTCCGCAATATCACCCCAGTGGAAGGTTTCACCCTTTTGAGTCCGAAATTGAACACCCTTGCTCGCGCCTAGGCTTCGACACTCATCAACATTGACACCGTTGGAACGACTGATAGCGGCGCAAATCTCGTTGATTGCTGCTCCCAAATTACGGAGCTGAAAATCAGTGAGCCACAGGGGATCTGCATAGACTCGGCGGCCTTCTTTGTAGCGCCCACTAAGACCTGCAAGCATAATGACAATTCGATTATTTACGCGCTCCACAGAGCCATCTGATCCAATGAGTGAAACCACCTCATCGTGATGGGCAAACTGCAAAGTCCCAGGGACCTCATGATCAGATGCAGGCACAATATAATGAGCACCAAGCGGAGCCTCATCTGACGACTGAGAGTACTGAAGCTCAATGCAAGTTGATAGAGCAAGCGGACAATGGATGACCTCGATCGACGCGGGTGTGTTGACTGCATCGGTAGGATTACTGCGATCAAGTGAAAATAAATGCGCTGAACGAATATCTGCATGATACATATCGAGCTGCAAATCTCTCCTGTAGTTTTCTGGCAAGTCATCTTCCCGAAGTGGAGAGATTTCCTTTGCCAGACTAGCAATCACTCCCTCAGGGTCCTGGACAGAAAAGCCGTTGTTGAGGGTCCCAATTAGTTCACGTGAAAATACAGACAATAGATTCTGCTGGGCTTCATTGCCACGATGCGCTTTTGCCAAGGCCCAAATCCAGCGCATTTTTTCCTCAGTTGTTAGAGCAGATGAACTTAAACTCAGTCCGGAAAGTTTGGTTTTCAGTAAATTGCCGTAGGCAGTAATTTGATCGGTCAAATTAGCATCGTCGTTGATTCCTAGTTCCTGAAAGCTAAATCCGACCGCACTTTCGCCACGGCCTGTAGTCTTTCCAACTGACTGACCCTCCACGAGGTAGAATGCCGAACTACGGTCAGCCCGCAGACCACTTTCAACAAACGCAGTTGCCATGATCATGCGCACAGGCGCCCCGCTAGCTTTTGAAGCCTCTACAAAAGCTAGCTCAACGGGTGTCAATGGAACTTCCGAATCGTCATTCACACGCTTTGCACCGCAACTAAAAACCATGTTCACGGCAGCTAAGACGATTACGATTGAAAAATGACGCATAAAGTCTCCCCATAAGCCAAATTGTCAGTCATGGCCCAAATCACACGATTCACAGCTATTCTACTACCGATTTAGACCATCAGCCAAATACCTGCGACACTGCCGATAACAAGTAGAAAACCAGATCTGCCAATTTCAGACTTCCCGGAAAGCTGCTCCACAATCATGATCCAGACAGGATATGTTGAGGTTAGGGCAAGTGAAACTCCTAGGGGAGCATGGGCCATCCCGTACATCATCAAAATTAATCCAAGGAATGTTCCTGCAAAGCTAGCCATTGCCATAGGAACAATACCGCCACCACTGACAAGTCCACGAAACGTCGATTGAAACCCTCGATTTTTATGAACCTGCCAAAGAAATAGCATGAGTACGGGCGCCCAAAGCCGAAGCGCAGCGGAACTAATCGGCGACAGTCCTGCGATAGCGGTTTTCGCAACAACGGCTCCCGCAGCCTGACAAAATGCAGCTATAGACGCAAAAATTACGCCAGAAAAATAACTGCTGCGAATTCGGGAGGGAGCGTGGGAGCTCTGTGGCTTCTGGCGAGCTGACTGTTTCATGACAAGAAGCACCAAACAAGCTGAGGTCAAAGACAGCCCCAAGATCTGCACACC
>CAMDGW010000127.1 GCA_945897695.1 Pseudobacteriovorax antillogorgiicola
CAGGCTGAGACACGCAGTATTATGGCACAGATTTTTTCAAGCCTGACCACCATTCTTCCAATGAGTCTTGACTCAAAACAATTCTCTGATCCTAGTAATCGCGACAAAATTCTTAGCGAGTTACGAAAGATGCGCGACGGTTCGGATACCCTGGTCGACCACACGAAAAAATTCGAGGGAAGCTTCGGATTTATAGCTAAGTCAATGTCTAGGGATATCAAGGATATCTATAAATGGTATGACAAAGGAGCCACAGCAGAGTCTCGCTACCTCCTGCACCAGGTCAGTGAAAACTGTGTGAGCTGTCACATGAAGTTACCCGATCCCGGTCACGCTCCACGAATGGACAACTTCTTCAAAAATGTTTCAATTAGCACTCTCTCAGCCCCAGAAAAAGCAAGACTTCAAGTGGCCATGCGACAATTTGATGAGGCACTTGCCACATGGGAGCAAATGTTCAAAACATGGCCAAAACCAAGTGAGCTCTTCGCCATGGACGCAATTCCCGAGTATCTGAAAGTTGCCATCCGAGTTAAAGGAGATGCCAGAAGACCGGCAACAACCCTGGATCAGCTAGCAAAGCGCACGGACTTGCCAAAGTTCATGTCGCGCGAGGTTACAGCTTGGAAAACGTCGCTAAAACGTCTTACCTCCGAGGTTGGTAAGAAAGGCAATGAGCTTGATCGCGCTGAAAAAATGGTTCAGAACGCAAAACAGACCATGGAGTATCCTATGGACCGCACAGGACTGGTCGATTACATCGTTGCTAGTGGCCTCCTGAATCAATATCTGAACGATAAAAAAATTAAAGCTGATAAGACTGCTGAGGCTTATTACCTATTGGGCGTCACTGAGTCCCTGATTGGGAGAAGTACATGGCTGTCACAAACCGATTATTATTTTGAGGCCGCCGTACGTGCAGCCCCAAAAAGCAAGATCGCATTAAAAGCCTTTGACGCTCTTGAACAGCAGATTCTCATGGAGTACTCTGGCTCTGGAGGGACGCACATTCCTGAGGATGTGAGCGCCAATTTAGAGGAGCTTCGCGGCATGCTCAAACGTTGAGGGTGCGATCGCAAATGGGCCACAAAGAGAGCAACAGCTCTCAGAGAAATGAAGGTTCCTGTCATGACATTTACGTTGGATTTTATGGGTGCGGCGGGCGGCGTGACCGGTAGCCGCACTTTGGTTAAATTCGACGGGTACTCAGTCCTGGTAGATTGCGGATTGTTCCAAGGCCCAAAGGAAATCAGACAAAAAAACTGGGACATGATGTTACCTCCCGCGGCAAAAGTTAATGCCGTGGTATTGACGCATGCCCACTTGGATCACTCGGGATATTTACCAAGATTTTTCCGCCAGGGTTGGCGCGGCCCTATTTATTGCAGCGAAGGCACAGCAGACTTGCTGCCAGTGATGCTTCGCGATGCCGCCTTCTTGGAAGCCGAGTTTGCCCACTATGCGAATCAAGCGGGATACTCAAACCACAAACCCGCACTCCCCTTGTTTACTCAAGAAGACGTCGAACTGGTCCTTGAACACATTCAACCTCAAAAACGAGGGCCTTGGCTCCAATTAGCTCCTGATGTCAGCCTACGTTTTGCCAACGCTGGACATATTATTGGAGCAAGTATTTTGGAATTTGCTCTCATTCACAAGAACGGTAGCCGGACCCTCACATTCAGTGGCGATCTTGGACATGATCGCAGCCTGACAATGCGACCTCCAGAGCCCATCACTGAAACAGATGCTCTTGTCCTCGAATCCACCTATGGAGACCGCGTACATCCTCGCAATCATGTCGTCCATGAGTTTTCACAAATCGCAAAAAGGACGTTTGAGCGCAAGGGCGTACTAGTCATTCCAGCATTTGCCGTGGGCAGAGCCCAAGAGATTCTTTACATCGTTCGCCAGGCAGAAGATCAGGGCTTGATCCCTCAGGTACCAGTACTTCTTGATAGTCCAATGTCATCTTTCGCCACGAAGGTATTTTTCGATCACCCGGAAGACCACAAAGAAGGCTGCCCATTTTCAGTGGTTGAGGGGCAGGAATGTTATTTACCGGCTCAGTTCAAGACGATCACCACAAGCGATGATTCCATGTTAGCCTGCATGCAGGACGGACCAATGATTGTCATATCTGCAGCGGGCATGCTTAACGGTGGACGAATACTTCATCACTTAAAGGCGCGACTGCCAAACAGCAATAACACTATTTTATTTTGTGGATTTCAGGCCGAAGGCACTAAAGGGCGAATCCTTCAGGAAAGACCCAACGGTCTCGATAAACTAAGGATTCACCATCAAGAAGTTCCGATTGAAGCTGAAATTGCCACGATGGCATCACTATCTGCTCACGGCGACTGGCAGGATCTTTGCGGCTGGCTTAAACGCATGACCAAACCGCCATCAACAGTCATTATTAATCACGGTGACCCTGAAGCGATGAAGGCAATGGTTGGCCATGTGAAAGAAATTTTACCACGGGCAACCGTGACACCCATGCTTACCCCTGGGCGAATCACTTTGTTCTAATAGTTCGAGGTCCCGACTTGTCACTGCTTGATGTTTATTTTCAGCCCATAGGTAATACCGTGGATATGATTCAAAAAGGGGAGCTAAGTTCGCTGGGATTGACACAATTTGTCATCCGGCGGCTATGATTTATTGACGATTGCTGCATCCGAAATAATTGGTGAATATATTCCCCACCCCGAATTACCCCTGGCGAAATAAATTATTGTACCTTGGGCACTAAGAGATCGGTCGCGATGGCGAAATGATCTGACAAGGGACTATTGAAAGTCTCGAATTTATAAATAACTGGATATTCCTCTTGCATAGCCGTACCAGTCCGAGCAACTTTGATATTTTTACCTGAATACAGGACATAATCATATTTGGCGTTAGGTTCAGGGTCGTACATACTACCTCCCGAACTATCGCCAAACAATCCGTGCGCTAACAGATTATTATGCTGATTATCCCAGGTATCACAGGTGTAGCGACACGTTGGACTTATCTGCAAAAATGGATCCATAAAATTCTCGGTAAGCTTGGTATAGAATTGATTTTTCTTGTTCACGTCAAAGCGCTGGCTTGAGACGTCCCAAATAAATGGATTAAAGTTCATGTCCGCACCAAGAATTTTAACTGTTGCAGTTGAGCTACGCACCCAGTCAGATAGCTGGGTCACTTGTGACATCAACGTTTGACCTTCTGTATAGTCATAGTTTTTCTTTTCGCCATCCCACGGCAAAAAACTTGTGTGGGCGTTAAACACGTCGACACGACCAAGTCCAGGAACTTGCAGCGGAACTTTAATAAGACCTTTCGACGCATAGTCATCAAAGCCTGCCGTTTTTGTCCATTCACGAAATTCTACAGGCCCCACGGGTCGAATCGAATTTTTTGCAAACACGATGAGTCCATTACCGAGAAAAAATGGGGGTACCGCAGACCTGCTCTCGTTTTGATAGAACTGATACCCTCGAGTCACCATGGCAGACTTGATTGTCTCTTGAGCCACGGGCGTCCAAACTTCCTGCAGAATAATGATATCTGCTCCGGTCCGAACCAGAGCGTCCGGCAGATAAGCAAGACGCTGCTCACTGGTGGCTAGAGACGTTCGATCTGCGGGCAAATGGTAAGTATTGTAGGAAAGCACCCGCAGGGGTACCCGCGGAATATTGTCTTCAGGCGATCCTTTGGGAGGTACCTGATTATCTTTGTTAATCTCTTTTGTTGGCTTACCTTGTTCAAAGATATTGCCAGAGTTGCCCGAGGTTGAGCCTTCACAGGCTTGGAGGAGCGCGACCAAGCCGATGGCAAAAGCCGTCCTAAATAAAGAATGATTCCTATTCATTTCAGCTCTCCACTCTTCAGCTACGACTTAAAAATGCCACCACAACAGAAATTAGTAGGGTTGGGAGGACCCAAAAGCCATGCACGGCAGCTGGGCCTTAGCCTCAAAGCGAAGTTTTAATAAAATATAATCGTAAAGTCAATAGAATTATAAAATATCAATAATTATATTATCGTAATATTATCCTTTAAAGAAATCATGCCTTTTGTGTCGGATGACGCACATTTTGTAGTATTTCGCCTCTAGGGTTGCTACGTCCGACTTTAATTCAATTATTTTAGAATGTTACAGATATATGTCGACGATCGTTAGCTCTAGCTCAACCGCAACCAGTTCTGATGGGAGCCTCAACATAACCAAAATAGCCCACTCCAAAAAGAGCCTTTAACATGAAATTATTAAAGGCATTTTTCTCAATCCTACGGGCAGACATCCCCTGATGCCGTTTGTATGATAGAATAAAAATAAGGCAATAAAACTGACGAGTTTACGATGAGAACCCTTGTTTTAAACGCAGCTTATGAGCCCATCCATTTGGTGACCTGGGAAAAGGCCATGTGCCTCGTCGTCACTGCCAAAGCTGAAATTGTCGCCGAATATGATGAAGTTGTCAGATCGGTTAGCCAGATCTTCAAACTGCCTTCAGTCGTCAGACTTAAGCGCTACGTCCGAACGTTTAGGCGAACGATGAACTCCCGATGTACCCGACGCAATATTCTCCTTAGAGATCGCTTCACGTGTCAGTACTGCGGATCGAGAATGAATCACCATAATGTGACGATCGACCACGTCAAACCAAAGTGTCGCGGTGGCGCAACTGTTTGGGATAACGTTGTGACCGCCTGTCATCACTGTAATCGCAAAAAAGCCGACATGACGCCCGAAGAGGCTGGACTTAAACTTATGAAGTCACCCCGTCGACCGACATGGATTGATTTACTAGAAGAGGCCCACAGGGAGCTCATTAATTCATGGTTACCGTTTCTGATCAACAAAGCCGGTTAGATGGCCCATGCCGGGTCGTCCTCGAGTCCCATCTCCTATCAAAATCGTCAACACCTGCGGATGATGTTTCATTCATCTGTGCAGGAAAAAATTTTTCGCGCCATGATTACGCAGATCAAAATGCGATCAAGATGGCCTTTGAAGCAATCAACCTGGGTTTCAGCGCAGCCGTCATTCCTCATACCATCATAAATCCCCAGGCTCTCTTTTTTGATATGGACGCAACCGTTATCGCGGAAGAGTCCCTCGTAGAAATCGCTAATGCCGCTGGGAAAAAACGTGAAGTTGAGGAGATCACAGCGGCTGCTATGGCTGGGGGACTTGACTTCAAAGAGTCCCTACGCGCCCGGTTAGTGATTCTGCGAGGTACAGACCGCTCACAGATTCTCAATATAAAGCCATCGATTTCTAAGGGCATGACAGAACTGTCCACATGGTGCCATCAGCAGCGGATCCCAATGTTCCTCATTAGCGGAGGCTTTGTTGATCTTGCGGGCCCCATCGCAATGCAACTAGGGTTTAAGGACTTTCGTGCCAATCGGTTCGCCTGGGATGGCGATAGACTTGCTGGTCATGTCGAAGGCCCTATCATTGATGCAGAGGGAAAGCGCGCCGCTGTCAGCCAATGGTGCCAAGTTCATAACCTGGATCCCAAACGATGTATCGCAGTCGGGGACGGCGCCAATGATAAGCTTATGATGGATTTTTGCGGAGTCGCAGTAGGATTTTCACCGAAAAAAGTACTCTGGCCTTTTCTGCACTTGGCAAACCACACCGGCGACCACAGACTAATTTTAGAGGTGTTAGCACCTTTGCGGGCGGCACACATTTAACAAGATCCCTTACCCAGGAAGGCAAAGGATCTCGAACGAGCGACTAAAAATAGAGCATCACTCCCGCAAACCAGCTCATGAAGTTGCCGGTGATGTGGAGATCTTTTCCAGCGGCAGTTTTCTCTGTATCAAGCCAAGCCCACTCGCTGTGCCCACCACCAGTGAGTGCAAAGTTTTCTCCAAGACCCAGACGTGCACCCACATCCAACATTAACTCGGGGCGTATGCTTGATTCTTCTATTTGCAGTTCGGGGATTTTTACATTCGTTAGTACCCAAGATAGCCCAGGCTTCACATAAAAGAGTCCCCATCCCAGTGGGAGGTGAAACCAGTCCCAGGAAAAGCGGCGATAGTGCCCTTGAACATCATTTTTCAGTGCATGCTCAGAATAAGTAAAATCCCAACCTAGGCCTACAGCCCCCACAAACTTAACATCAACCTTTGCTCCGCCAAATATGTTGAGGTGATAGGCGTTCCCTGGCTTTAGATAATCGCGCAGCTTCCCTTGGGGAGATGCCTTGCCAGCTTCCATCAATAATTGCGCAGTAGCCTTGGGAGCTTCCGCAAGAGCTTTGGTTGCGCCCGTTCCCATGAATAAAGCGCTGATCAGAAAAAAGCGAAAAAATGAGCAGTTCATAGCACTCCTTGAACATCTCTAGAGTTGATTAGCTGTAAAGCTTTTGGGCTGCGTAAATATGGTAACAAAACCATCATGTTTGAACAAGGTAGCGGGTCGCTTCAATATCTAATAAACTGATGGCTGGAACCGAAGCATAAACTTGGAGTTTGAACCATGATCGACGCCTTTTTATCAAGCGAGGCCCTGATAAGTCTCGCGACTCTTACGGCCCTCGAAATCGTATTGGGCATCGACAACATCATTTTCATATCAATTCTTGCAGGGAAGCTTCCCAAAGAGAAGCGAGACGCGGCCCGCAAAGCAGGACTCGTCGGCGCGTTAGTCTCAAGAATTGCATTACTTTCCGTTATGTCATGGCTTGCAAGTTTGACGACACCATTTGCCCAGATTGGCTCCATCGAAATCACGGGTAAATCTTTGATCTTATTTGCCGGCGGACTATTCCTTCTTTGGAAAGCAACCAAGGAGATTCACAGTAAACTTGAAGGTGAAGAGCACGAGTCCGCGACAACTGGCATCTCTCGCGCAAACCTGCCAGCGGTCATTATCCAAATCATGCTCATTGATATTGTCTTCTCGATAGATAGCGTCATCACTGCTATTGGCATGAGTCAAAGTCTGCCGATCATGATTACCGCCAATGTCGTTGCATTATTTGTCATGCTTTTTGCCAGTGGTGGTATTTCAAATTTTGTGG
>CAMDGW010000128.1 GCA_945897695.1 Pseudobacteriovorax antillogorgiicola
TCCTCGAAAACCTGAAGGCCATCATCGAAACCGCAGGTGGAAGCCTTGGTGATGTCGTAAAAACTACGATTTTCCTTAAGGACATGAATAATTTTTCCGTAGTGAATGAGGTGTACGGCACCTACTTTCCTCAGCCATTTCCTGCGAGAGCAACGGTAGAAGTTGCTCGTTTGCCTCGGGATGTGAATGTTGAGATTGAGGCCATTGCTAAACTTCCTTGAGAAATGGCCGAGACCTTTAGGAAGAAACCAGAGAGTTCAAAAAATAGGCTGTCAAGTTTTTTTAAGTAAGGATCTGGTTTTTTTAGGTACTGAGTGTTAGAATTTAATGGTGACCTCAGAATATCAGTAACAGAATTAAGTTAGGGGAATAACGTGCGCCTTTTGCGCAAACTCAACTTAGACCACTCCTCAAGCCGCAAGGTTCGAGTCGCTAATTTGCTGTTACTGGCTTTTTTGCTGGTACCAATCGCTGCAACTCAGCGTTTGCCAGCAGGTTTTTCAGGCAAAGCTTCGCGCATGGTTGTTGAAATTGAAGGCGTAAGCTACGGTGCGTTTTCTCCTGTGGCGAGCATAGACTCTTTGGTAGATTCTCTTGAGTCTTCAGAACATGCTCGTGTCGAATTAAGTCGCGATTTTGTAACAGATCCCTCTCTTTATCTTTGGGCAAACTCGCTCATGAGAGGCAATACGGGTCTGAAAGATGTCACACTGATTTCTGAGAATGCTGATGGTGTTGAAGTTGCTCGTCATATGTTGCGAATGTCGCAGCCCGTGGCATGGACTGTAGAAGCCGGCAATCCAGAGGTTGGAGGACTTCATGAAAAAGTTGTGTTCGCCGTTCAAAGGATTGAACGCCGATAATTTTATCGTATTTTCCCTTAGTATTGCGTTCATCTTATCTGGTTCATCTTGTTCCAGTCGCATGTCTATTTCGGACGAGTCTAACGACGTAGCTCGGACTGGTGGCGCTATGCCTGTCCAGTCGCCCAAGCTCATTTCGATTGTTGATTCAGTTAAAGAAAACTGGATTGAAATCAGATCAGCAAATAGCCCGCAAACTCCTGGATTTTTGCGGATGAGCGCCAAGTCCTGCATAGATCAGAAATTTTCTTTTAATTCGACTCTTGAAGTTTTGGGCGTTGGCTACGACATGGTCTTTGAGGAAGAAGCTGGTCAGCTTTCGCTTGTAACAATTGAGGACTCTGAAACCAAACTTATCGGTGTTCTTATGCCGCAGGAAATTAAAGAGTCAGCTTGCCAAGCCCTTCGAAGTTCACACAGTGAATTTATCGTCGTCAATGAGGACTCTCTTTCTCCGATACGAAATACACTGAAGGAAGCGATGATAAAAATTACGCCCGACTGCAAGTCAGTGGAGTTTGCAGGACGGGTTGCGAGGTGTGCTCTTGATTCATTACTTCCCCAGCCCGCCTTGGTAAAAACAGAGGACTTTCAGAGAGCAATGATTCGTAAATGGAGTCGCCAGCCTTACATTCTTGCGCGACGTACAGGTGTGGTCAGCACTCTCGCGAAGACCGCAACCTACATGTCCAATGATGAAGGCTTCGCAAAATTCTGTAAGGTTCTTCAATTTAGTCTTCCTGAAGAACTGCCGGTTGTCATGACTTCTCGTCGCTGGCAAAATGCCCTTTGCTCTGGCCGTGGAGATCTCAGGCGCGAGGCTGCTTTGTACGGTCTTGCTAAGGGTACCCAAGAATTGGCGATGCTGCGCCAACTATACGAGGGCGTCAGTCGTGTTGGCTTGCTCAGCGTGAAAATACCCACGAACATCATTCCTGGACGAGTGGCGGATGTAAATCGGCAGCCACTTCGAATTACAATTTCACCGGATGACGAAGTTTCCGACCGTCTTGTAGCAGAAGCAAAAAAATACCTAGGTCGCTCCGAACGTGATGAACAACCCAAAAAACTAGTGCGTCATAAATTCAGTAAAAGAGGTCACCGCCATGCAGAGCCTAAGCCTATAGCGGCGCCCTTACTTGCGAATTTGGTTCCAACCAGGTCCGATATGTGTTGGCATCCGGTGTTTGCTGAGTCATGGGGGCTCATGCGAATCGCTGATGGTATGAAGTTAACCGGCGATGGATTTAACATGGAATGCGGCTTCATCTATGAACACGAGGATGGCGAAGCGAAGGAATTGGCTGCGCTGTCGCGTTATCTACTGCAATCCCTGAGTTCTGAAACAGAATTTGTTTTGGACAACGGGCAGTCCAAGCTGCTTCGTCTACCACACGGGAACTACCAGTACACCGTTAAAGTTTTACCCGCTAATCCTCTTGACACCGAGGAGTTAGACGAGGAAAACACTCCTTCAAGCTCTGGAGAGATTGCATGGGGTTCACTTCGCAACCTTTCTATTAAGCAATGGTGAGTGAAGAGTTCTAATGACCAAAAAATCGGACGATGTATTTTGTGAGTCCTGGCTTCAGGCTAGGCAGTCATTTGTTTCGAGAATTCAAAAGTTAGGTGGTACTTACGAAAGTATTGGGATCTCTTCAAAGGGGCCTGATCAGGGTGAATTGTCTATTGGTATTGGCACCATTTCATTGGGGCCTCATGGGTTAACTACCTCTGGTAATCTCCTACTTCACATTTCTGGAGTTCATGGTGTAGAGGGTTTTGCTGGGAGTGCGGCTCAACTTCAGATACTAGATGAGCTATTAAAACAAAAGAATGATGGCCTGTTTTCAGATCTACCAGCCAGAACCATTGTGTTTGTCCATACAGTAAATGCCTTTGGTATGAGTTGGCTTCGACGAAACAATTCTAACAATGTTGATTTGAATCGTAATGCTATTATGCCAGGTCACGGCATGCCATCATCGAGGGCGTATGCGGAGATACATGGGATTTTAATGGATCGCACTTTTACTCGCATCACTTGGCTCTTGCGGTTATTGCGACTTTTATTAAAGCGCGGCAAGAATTATGTCATGCAGGGCTTGTCTGGCGGGCAGTATGAGAGTCCAGATGGTTTTTTTTTATGGCGGTAGCGTTTGGCAAGATGAGCTTCTGCTTCTCAAAAAATATTTAAGCAGCCGTTTTTCTGGGGTCGAGAAAGTTTTTGCGATTGATATCCATACGGGCCTTGGACCCTACGGCTACGAGGCTCTTTTTGCTCATGACACGGCAAACGCTTCTGATGTGGCGGCATTTGCCCGAAACCTTGATATCAATGTGACCCTTGACCAAATTGCTGGCGAGACGACCTACCGCGCCTCAGGTGGATTTGCACACATGATTTACAGTGCCTTTCCGCAAGCAAAGGTTCGGTATATTCTGCAAGAATTTGGAACCTTCAATGGTTTTGCTGTGTTACGCGGTCTTAGGTCAGAGCATCACGTGTGGCTTGCAGGCACATTTGGGCCCGAAATTAAAGCATCAAAAAACCTGAAAAGGCTTTTCTTTCCGGAAGATAGCGCTTGGCGCCGCAAGGTTCTTGAAGATTCCAGCAGGCTGTTTCAAAAGGTCGTTTTCTTAGGATTTAGCTGAAGAATGCGGGTTTAATTTGGGCCCAGTGAGCCCCTTTTTATTGACGGCGCAAGGGAATCCCATTATACGCTCCTAATCTCGGACATTACTGGGATTTTTACGATTTTTGCTTGGCCGCTATTGGCTGACTAAAGGAGCCTAATATGCTCGATATATTAAGTGATGGTTTTCGGGTTGCTCGGGAAAAGTTCACAGGTAAAGCAACCCTGACTGAGGAAAATATCAACGAAGCAATTGGCGAGATCCGCAAGAGCCTTCTCGAGGCCGATGTTGAATATGGCGTCGCTAAGGATTTCTTGACCAAAGTTAAAACAGAAGTCCTAGGTAGGACTGTCCAGGTCAAGGCAGGTTCCGGGGCGCAACGCGTGCGAGTGACTCCTGCAGATCACTTTGTGCAGATCTGCAAAGAAGAGCTAGAGGCTCTCATGGGAGAGCCCGATGCCTCAATTCGATTTGCGGTCAATCGGCCTACGACAATCATGATGGTTGGCCTTCAGGGTAGCGGTAAGACCACCACAACCGGAAAAATTGCAAATTACTTGATGACCAAGTTTAACCGTAAGCCCATGCTTGTGGCTGCCGATATCTACCGCCCAGCGGCCGTTGAACAGCTGAAAGTTCTCGGGAAGAAACTAGGTGTTCCCGTATTTCATGTCGAGGGCGCCAAGCCCCAAGAGATTTGTGAGAAAGCGCTGCAAAAGGCTTTTGAGCTAAATTGTGATGTTGTTTTGCTGGATACCGCTGGTCGATTGACCATTGATAGTGAGTTGATGCAAGAGCTCGACGATATTAAAGCTTTAGCAAAACCTGACAACATATTCTTCGTCTGTGATGCCATGATGGGTCAAGACGCCGTCACCACTGCAAAGTCTTTCAATGATCGACTTGATATTTCGGGCGTGGTTATGACCAAGCTTGATGGCGACACTCGCGGTGGTGCCGCGCTCAGTATCCGTCGCGTAACAGGCAAGCCCCTCAAGTTTCTTGGAATGGGAGAGGACTTAGCACGTCTCGAGGAATTTCGGCCCGAAGGCTTAGCAAGTCGCATCTTGGGTATGGGTGACGTAGTCGGTTTGATGGAAGATTTTGAGCGAGTCCACACCGGCGATAAAGAAGCTGACATGGTCAAGATGCTTGACGGGCAGTTCACCTTCAAAGACTTCTATAGCCAATTATCGATGATTCAAAAAATGGGCTCCTTAAAAGACATCATGGCAAAGCTCCCCATTCAAGGGATGCTTCCCAAAGAAGTTAATTTGGATGACCGCGAATTGATTAAAATCAAAGCCATGATTGATTCCATGACTGAGGAAGAGCGTCTTAATCCTTCCGTATTTGGTGAGAGTCGAGTTCGCCGTATAGCCAAAGGAAGTGGCACAAAAACCAGTGACGTAAATGACGTGATCAGCGTTTCAAAGCCATGCGGCAAATGATGGGGATGATGGGTAAAGGATTGGGTGGAATGCTTGGGAAGATCCCCGGCATGGGTGGGCTTGGTCAGCTAAATAATATGCGTAAGATGGCACAAAACATGATGGCTGGTGGCGGTATGCCTCCAGGGTTGGGTGGAATGGAGGACATGCTCGGTGGAGCAGCGTTGGCGGCACCTAAGAAAGTCGATCGCGATAAGCTAAAGAAAATGCGCAAGGCGGCCAAAGACGCCCGCAAGAAAAATCGTCGTTAATGTCAGGACAAACAACATGAGTTCCGATTCAATTTCAATTCAACCAATATCTTCTTCAACAAAATCTGTTGCAAAGAAAAAGGTTCATATTGAAACATGGGGCTGCCAGATGAACGTAGCAGACAGTGAACGCATGTTGTCTCTACTTGAGGCAAATAACTACGAGCTGACAAATTCTGGGCCCGACAATGCGGATCTCATACTTCTTAATACCTGTCATATTCGTGAAAAAGCACGTCATAAGGTGCTGAGTCGCCTGGGAGTCCTCGATCAACTAAAAGCTCAGAAGCCTGGTCTGAAGATTGCCGTCACAGGGTGTGTAGCTCAGGCCGATGGGAAGAAGTTGGTCGAGCTTGCCCCGCAGATTGATGTCTTGATTGGCCCTGGAAAAATCGATGAGTTACCTCGACTTTTGCGTGAGCGTGATATTACGGGCGAATCTGCCGTGGCAACTGGATTTGATCGTCACAACGAAGATATTCATCAAAAGGTCGATGACCATCAGACGCTAGGCGATGAGCCGATGATTCATATCCCTTCTGTGACGGGTAAATATGAAGTAAATCGCTTTGTAAATATTATTCAAGGCTGCAATAACTTCTGCACATTTTGTGTCGTTCCATTTACCCGGGGTCGAGAAATTAGTCGATCAATGACCGAAATTCTTCAAGAAGTTCGCTATATGGTTTCGCAAGGCGCTAAAGAAATCACGTTGCTAGGTCAGAACGTCAATAGTTATGGCTTAGATCTTATAGGGTGTGACGATGTTCCAGAAGATGGAGGACCTTTTGTTGAGCTGTTGAAGGCTGTTGCTGAGACTCCAGGTGTGGAGCGTTTGCGATTTACAACTTCAAACCCGCATGACTTTACAAAGCCTCTGGCCGATCTTTTTGCAAGCCATCCGAAGCTCGGACTTTACATGCATTTACCTGTGCAGGCAGGGCACGATAGAACCCTTGAGAGGATGAAACGCAAAGTAACGATCGATCAATACATGCAGCGAATTGAGTGGCTACGCGCATCGGCACCTAATATTGCAATCAGTACCGATCTAATTGTGGGATTTCCTGGTGAAACTGAGGAAGAATTTGAGGCAACTCTCAGGCTTTTAGAGAAAGTTCGCTACAGCTTCGTTTATGCATTCAAATACTCCTCGCGGAAGGGTACCGCTGCCGCGAGATTTCTTGACCAGGTCTCAGAGGATGAAAAAGACCGTCGTCTGGCCAAGCTAAATGAGCTTCAAGATAAGATCACACTTGAGCATGTACTGGCGGCCATCGGCTCGGTCAAAGATGTTTTATTTATCTATAATAGCAAGAAAGACCCGCGGATTTGGGTTGGTAAAACGCTCGACTATCGAACCGTTCGAGTCTGCAGTGAAGCGAACTTAGCTGGGAAAACTCTCCCTGTGAAACTCACTAGCGGCAATAAGATTGCATTAATCGGTGAATTAGTTCAGTGATCACCGAAAAAACGCGTAGAAGTCCACGGTCAGGTTTTTCTGCTGAGGATTATTTGTCTGTAGAGTGATCTTCCCGTGAACGCTTCCTGATTTGTTTCCAGGATTTTTTAGCTCTATAGAGATGTTTTTGCCAGTCTTGTCAGTCTGAACGACATTTACTTTGATCAGTTTTTGTCCATCGTCTGCTTTGCTACCGTTGATATTTAGCTCAACGGAGTTATCCAAGATTTCAAATTCCTTGGTTGCTTTTAAAGAAATTTGACGAGACGCACTGTCATTGGCCGATACAGAGCCAAACTCAATATAAGCTGGGGTTGCTGAAATCTGGCCGCGAATGGATACTCTAATTGGAATCGGCATTTCGGCGAGGGCT
>CAMDGW010000129.1 GCA_945897695.1 Pseudobacteriovorax antillogorgiicola
GAAGACTTCATGATAACACTGCATAGCAGGCTGTTAATCCCCACTGATTTCCCTGTGCCGGTTGCACCGGCCGCGAGCAGGTGCGGCATGGTTGTAAGGTCTGCCGTAAAGGGCTGACCATTAATGGTTTTCCCCATCGCAAATGTCATGGGCGATGGGTTTTTTTGAAACGACTCACTGGCGATTACGTCGCCTAGAAACACGACTTCTCGTCTTTGATTGGGAACTTGAATGCCGAGCGCGCGTTTGCCTGGAACCGGATTAATGAAAATACTGTCTACCTTAAGAGAAAGGGCCAGATCATCCATCAAGGAGATTATTTTCGATTGTTTGATGCCGGCATCGGGTTGGTATTCATATACGGTGACAACGGGGCCCGGTTGCCAGCCAATAATTTTACCCTCGACTCCGAATTCGGAAAGGGTTTTTGTTAGGACTGCTCCAGTGGCTTCAAGTTCTTTTTGGCTAAGTGCAAAAGAATTTCTCTCATCCGAGCGTTTGAAAGTTTCCAGTGGCGGTGCCGCATATGGTCGCTGCGGGGCAAAGTCATCAGGCAAGTGGGAGTTCATTTCCTCAGGCAACAGATTTTCGAGGGGCTCAAATATTACATCAGCAGATGTGTTGGTGGACGATGACGAGATGACTTCCTTTGCCAAAGGCTCAAAAATTTGAGACGTCGTAATATCTGGATCTCTTTCGGATTCTGTTTTGGTGTCCAGTATTTTGGATTTTGATGGATTTTCCTTAGCGGCATTTTTTCTTTGCCGTAGAAAGTTGACGATTTCCGCAAGCTCAACTCGGCTTATTAAAATTAGGGAAGCACCTAAGGCACTCCACAAAACAATCTGTGAGCCTACGGCGCCGGTTGTATCGCGAAGAGCTAAAAGAAATGCGTTTCCTAGAGCCCCTCCGCAGGCAAAGCCGACCTGCCTGATGGAAAGTGTTGGTTGCACTGAGCTTAAAATTGGCATGAGAGACATGAGTAGCGTTAACCAGCCAGTGATTGTTGGGATAATAGATTGTTTCATCACCCCTGCGCGAACATGCCATGCAATTTGAGTCATTAGCACCGGTAGGGTTGCGGCGGTAAGCCCCATATAGAAAATAAGAAGACCAGCAATCCCATTGCCAGCTGGTCCCGTAAGATTTTTGGATGAAGCATCTGAGGCAGAGCTATAGATCCAGTTGTCCAGGGGTTGAAATGAGGCAAGTGCAATAACGAGGAAGAGGCACGCTCCCAGTATGGTTACAAAGGCCGCATCCCGTTCAAACTGGTGGCGGGAGTCCAGATTTAAAATGCTGCTAATTTTGTTAGCTGCGCCGTTGGCAAGCTGAGTCAGTTCTGCCATGGAGTTGTCCTTACCAAGATGATTGATTGCCTTTCAATTATATCCTGTAAGGTGATGCGCAGCAAAACCACAGCCGTGGTTTTTGGCTATAAAGTTCAGAGTTTGAGTATTTTGCGAGTTAGAACAGTGTGGGCTGATCGTTGACGTATAGGGGGCGAACCTTTGCAGCCATGTCTTTCATCTCTTGAACATAGCGTTTAGCGTATGGTCCAAAGAAGTAGAGCTCTTTTGGAGCCACCATTTGAATGATGGCTTTAAGCTCGGGGCCGTCACAGTGGCTAGATAAATAGAATGTGTCCGTTACGGTTGTCTGGAATGCGTCAGTGGTGTCGCGCCTGAACTGAGGCAGCGCATCTTCAATGGTGATGAACGGGCCTTCGTTCTCTTTTACTGGAAGAATGGTGTTCGTCCGTCGTGACTTGGGCAGTATGAGCACGCGGTTTCCAGAGTGCCTTTTACCAACAACGGCATAAGAACCAAGAATGGCGCCAAATGATTCATAGACTCGGTTGATTCTATAAATTGTTGGATGCACGGCAACGGCAATGCCTTGCTCGTTGAGAAGCTTTGTCACTTCTTGAGCTGTAGAAATTGGATCGCAAAGGATGGCGGGCGTGCGTCCCTGCGCCAGATTATCTTTGATGTATCCAGCAAGGCGATCTTTTTCCTTGCGACGGTTTGGAAGGGACTGATTAGGGTCGGGATGAAACGCTCCCAAAATCAAAACGTTAGCTTTCTTCACCTGCATTTTTCGTACGGTAGCAATCGAATTTGGCTGGAGACACGGCGCGTAAAGAATGCGACCTTTATCGGTTTCAACATAGAGACTTGCACCACCCAAGACACTTCCCGAGGGCAATAGCTCCATTTTAAGTCGTCCAATCGAGAAGGGACGATTATACTGACAGACAAGCGCGTGTGGTTTTTTGCGACAAGCTTCAAGAATTTTCACGGTCTCTTCAGTGGCAATGACTTGCGGAACGCGAGTTTGAGATAGTGCTGACGCGGACGACAAAAAAGAAAGATCACCAGACAACTGCGAGTCTAGCCAAAGAATAGAATCTGCGATGTGCAGACCATCTTCTGTTGATTTCAATTTAATCAATTCGCGCGACATTTATGTAGCCAAATAAAACTTGGTAAAAGCCTAACTATCTAAATTAAGAATAGTTTTATTTGAGGCCTACGGTCAAGAGGACTTGTGCCTGCAGACTAAACACGCTGTCCGGGGCCATTTTGTGACGAGTATTTCGAGTAGTACGTGTAGTCCCAGTAAAACTGATCAAATGGCGTGGCTCCGGCGATACTGCCGTTGTTGATGGTCTTATATAAGTCCATGTATTCCTTGTACTTTTTAAGGACGAGTTCGAAAACGATCCGTCGATTTTCGTAGAGTGCCATAGAGTTACCTTTTTCCTGGGTGCCTAGAAGGCAGAATTCCACCGCTACCTACTGAGAAATCGGAGGAATTTACCAAAAATTGAGTAAAAACCAAATAGAAGCTGTAATTTCGGCGTGTTAGGTTTTTTGTGAAGGTGCTATTCTATGGTTCTGGGATTTTTATCCACAGGTTTTTAACAAAGCCTAAAATAACCGGAACCTATTTTTATGTTTGAGCCCTGGATGAGCGTCACACTCGTTGCCATCACCGCCCTAGTCATGACGTGGGGGCTTATTCAGCTTCATGAGCTTGGCAGCCGCTCTAGAACTCTAAGTTACCGCGATCAGTTTGAGCGCTTGATCGGAGAACTTGAGGTCATGGTTAGCCGGGCAAATAGGATTCACGACTTTGCTGCTAGAACTCGCGACTCGGTTTTGCTTGATCACTATCAATCAGCGTTAAAAATGATCGAGGCTCTACTGGAGGCTATTAATAAATTGAAAGTCTATGACGATGATGCAGATGTTCTCGTGGCGCCGCGTTTTCTTTGTAAGGATATTCAAGATCGCCTCATGAGGGTAGAAACAGCTATGATGAGGGGAATGCGGGGAAAGCCTCACGAGTTTATGAGGGCTGCCCCGGCAATGGCGCAAACGGTGATTGGATGCCACTTTTGCTCGCGACCATTTGAGCCACAGCTCTTTGGAAAGGTTCGGGTCAAAATAGATGGAGCGAGCCAGGAGGTTGCAGCCTGTACATTTTGCCGGCAGAAGCTTCTCACAACCCGTAAGGCCCGCATTCTTTTCTTTCACGAAAACGGAGAGCAGGTCCACTGGTCCAAAGCAAAATCATGGACACCGTCTCCAGAGTATTGGAATATCAATCGGGATGAAGGAACCGAGGTGTCAAAGGCCCCCCACCTGGAGCTGGTCTATAGCAGTGTAAAGCGAATCCGGTCACCTGATCCTGATAAAGAGTCTTGATGAATTTCCCCGTAAAAATGCTAACTTTAGATTCGAAAAACCCTAATGTGGAGTGATGATTCAATGTCAAAACCAGTTGTGAAAGTTGCCGTCACAGGTGCAGCAGGTCAAATCGGTTACAGTTTGCTTTTCCGCATTGCTTCGGGCGAAGTGTTTGGAAAAGACACCCGGGTTCAATTGCAGCTACTCGAGCTTCCTCCTGCGATAAAGGCAGCCGAAGGAACCGCCATGGAGCTTGAAGATTGCGCCTTTCCCACACTTGCAGGCATTAATATTTCTGATTCAGCCGTGACTGCTTTTAACGGCATCAACTGGGCATTGTTTGTAGGCTCAAAGCCTCGCGGACCAGGAATGGAACGTAATGACTTAATCCGCGATAATGGTCCGATTTTTATTGAGCAAGGTCGCGCACTATCGCGTGCATCGCAAGATGTTCGCATTGTCACGGTGGGTAACCCATGCAATACAAACGCTTTGATTGCTCAACATAACTGTCGAGATATCCCAGCCACTCGTTTCACAGCGATGACGATGCTTGACGAAAACCGCGCGAAAGCGCAACTGGCTGCAAAAGCCGGCTGCAATGTTGGGGATATCAACATTGCTATTTGGGGTAACCATAGCTCAACAATGTACCCTGACTTCGAAAATGGGTCTATTTCGGGCAAAAAAATTACCGACGTCATCAAAGAGCGAGCTTGGCTTGAAGGTGATTTTATGAAGACCGTTCAGCAGCGCGGAGCGGCTATTATCGCAGCTCGCGGTAAGTCTTCGGCGGCATCCGCCGCATCGTCGTGTATTGATCACATGAAGCGCCTCATGGAAAAAACGCCAGAGGGTAAATATTTCTCCTGTGCGATACCAAGTGATGGCAACTCCTATGGCGTTCCTGCTGGCCTCATTTTCTCCTTCCCAGTTCGTTCCTCGGGTGATGGCAAATACGAGATCGTCCAAGGACTCCCCATTTCCGATTACAGCAAGAAGAAAATCGAGGAAACAACCAAAGAACTCATGGCTGAAAGAGAAGTGGTTAAAGATCTTCTGATTAAGTGATCGATAAGTTTCATTTTTTAGATGAATCACCCCGTCTTGACATACAAGATGGGGTGATTATCTTTATAAGGTATATAATGACTGCTCCCAGTAAAGGGGTGCAAAAGGAGTCACATCGTGGTTTGGTTCAAAAGAATTTCGTTATTTTTAGTCGTTAACGTGCTGGTCATGATGACCATTTCGATCGTTACGAATTTGCTTGGCCTTCGTGGGTATATGACCCCCTACGGCATCGACTACGGCCAGCTAATGGCGTTTTGTTTGATCTGGGGTATGGCAGGCTCTTTGGTGTCACTGATGCTATCTAAGGTGATGGCGAAATGGATGATGGGCGTTAAGATCATCGACCCAAATGTATCAGACCCAAGACTGCGCGAGCTTGTCTCTATGGTCTACCGCCTTGCTGATCAGGCAGGTCTTTCCTCTCGGCCCGAAGTGGGTGTTTATGAAAGCCCTGAAGTCAACGCTTTTGCAACGGGACCAACAAAGTCAAATGCGCTAGTTGCCGTTTCCACTGGACTTCTGCAGCGCATGAATCGCGATGAGGTTGAGGGTGTGATTGGTCACGAAATTGCGCACGTTGCCAATGGCGACATGGTTACCATGACTTTGATTCAGGGTATCATCAATGCGTTTGTTATGTTCTTTGCCCGCATCATTGGTTATGCCGTAGCCAACGCCATGCGATCAAACGACAACGAGCGTCCTAGCTACATGGTGCAAACTATTGTCACATTCGCTTTGGATATTTTACTTAGTCTTTTGGGAAGTATTGTCGTCGCTTGGTTTAGCCGCTGGCGAGAGTTCAGGGCGGACCGCGGTGGAGCGCAGTTGGCTGGACGGGGCAAGATGATTGCCGCTCTAGAGTCCCTGAAAGCTCTGCATAATGCTGGTCCTCAATATGAGTCCGAAAATCAGGAGGCCATCGCGGCTTTGAAGATCTCCTCAAGGCGCGGCGGATTTCTGGCTCTTTTGTCCACTCACCCAGACCTCGATGACCGTATTGCTGCCCTTAGGGCTGCTCAGCTTTGATGATTGTTAAAAATGCGCGCTCTCGGACACTAGTTTTGCTTGAGGCGCGCATTGTTCCTATGTATATTTGCGGTCCTTGTAATTGTGGGCGGAAAGCATTTTGCTGATGCTCCCGTAGGAAGTTTGGAGAGATGGCCGAGTGGTTTAAGGCGGCGGTCTTGAAAACCGTTGTGGGGTTGCACCCCACCGGGGGTTCGAATCCCTCTCTCTCCGCTCTGTTCTCGCACAGACAAGGCGATCTCGGCTAGCCACTGAGATAAGGTTTTAGAATTGTTAGAAGTAATTTCTGGCGGCGCCTCTAATAGGGCATCGTAGGAGAATGGAAAGGTGGCCGAGTGGCTGAAGGCACGTCCTTGCTAAGGACGCATACGGGAAACTGTATCGAGGGTTCGAATCCCTCCCTTTCCGCCACCAACGAATAGACCCCCTCCCGCGATGAATTCACTTGCAATTCAGGGAGGGGGTTTGTATATAGCTCCTCCACACTGCACGCACCCGTAGTTCAGCTGGATAGAATACCAGACTACGAATCTGGGGGTCGGAGGTTCGAATCCTTCCGGGTGCGCCATTTCTCATCTCCTTTTAAAAAACCAGTTCACATTGTGAGCGCCTCTTGTTGATATAAAGATCCACCTGCTGGGGCTGATATGGTAGCTTTATCATAGCAATGCTTGGTGCTAGGAGGAGTCCAAAATATGGCAAGATTATTCGGTACGGACGGTGTTCGAGGGCTGGCTAATGCTTATCCTATGTCTCCAGATATGGTCCTAAGACTCGGGCAGGCCATTGGTATTTATTTTGGGACCCGACAAAATAGAGCAAGAATTCTCATCGGCAAAGATACTAGACGCAGTGGATATATGCTGGAACAAGCACTTTGTTCTGGCATTTGCAGTGTTGGGGTGGATGCTTTTTTTCTTGGCCCCCTTCCCACGCCTGGCATCGCATATTTAACGCGCGGAATGCGGGCCAGCGCTGGTATTGTTATTTCAGCGTCTCACAATCCTTTCCACGACAATGGAATAAAAATATTTTCTGCTGACGGCTACAAGCTTCCTGATGATGTGGAAGACGAGCTTGAGCGACTTGTGCAAGATCCTGGATTGGCAGAAAATGTTCCGACGGGTGACGGAATCGGAACCGCTAGACGGATCGAAGATGCTATCGGGCAGTACGCTGTTTTTTTGAAGGAACAATTCCCAAAAAACTTGCGGCTTGAT
>CAMDGW010000130.1 GCA_945897695.1 Pseudobacteriovorax antillogorgiicola
GTTTGCTCCGTAGGAATAGTTAGTAAATAGTAATAATCTTGACGATCAGATTCATTACTTCCTTAAACAGCTCAAGAACGCAACTAGGCCCGCCTGTCGCTTATGAACTGTCGCTTATGAACCGTGCAGGCGCCGATTGTAAAAGCCATGAAACCTTCGCCGTTGAAAGATCACGGGCTTGGCCCATACTACTTCCCGTCCCACGACAAACACTGACGTAAAGAAACATACAGAGCAGATGAACTGCCCCAGGGGATACAGCAGGATGTCAATCTTTCGCGTGCTCTCTACAATTTACAATTTTAACGTCCACACTTCATAAATTTAAAAAAGGGCCTCTGTTCTCGAGGTGTTTGAAAAAATTACAAGAAATATACTGAAATGTTTCGTCAACCCACTGTAAAATGTTATCATTATTGTCATAATTTTTAGACACGGTTTTAGTTTTCATAACAATATGGAGGTTCTTGTGAAATTAGGATTTGCTCTTGTCGTTAGTGGATTTCTCGCTTCATGCGTCTCGATGGATTTCACGACCGCACGTTCAGTATCGGTAAAACCAGGAAAAGGCGGCGTTGTTACTTTGAATCCTCCGCAAGATCCAAAAGCACGGGATAAAGCACAAGCTATTATGAATCAAACTTGCGCAAAGAAAAAAGTTGAGATCACTGAAGAAGGTGAAGTCACTGTTGGAACGTCAACGACTGGTAATACCAGCTACGACAGCGGTTCAAGAGGCCAGGTTCGCAATGGCATAACTTGGGGAGGCAGTAGCCCATCAGCAGCCACCAACAGTGAGCAGAAGAATTTGACCGAATGGCGCATCACGTACGAGTGTAAGTAATCTAGGCATATCTTAGTCTGGAAATCAGCAAAAGCTCAGGTGCTGGGTGACCTGCATCTGGGCTTTGTTAATATTCAAATACATAGTCAGCACCTTTGGCAAATCTACAGACTGGCCGGATGAATTTTTGTCCGGTACGGTGAACTTGGGCGTTGCGAATGATTACCGACCTTTCCTTGCCGTCCTAATCAAACTCTCCTGAGCAACCGAGGCCATCAAGGCACCGTCTGCTCCGAAAATCTGACCGCGATTAAATCCGCGAGATCCAGCAGCGGAAGGACTATCTTTCTCGTACAGCATCCAGCCTGCAACATTAACAGGTCGATGAAACCAAATTGAATGATCAAGGCTTGCAATTTGGATCCCTGGCTTAAAAAACGCAAATTCATGGGGCATGCCAGCAGTTGATGCCAGGCCGAAGTCAGAGGCATAGGCCAAAATCGCGTGCCGAATATGGGGATCTGCATCTGTCACTTCATCGGTTGTCCGAAACCATGAGTTTTTTACAGCCGGTCTTTTGTCAGGAGCAAAATAATCCACCGGATCCACCACCCGGATCTCGATTGCGTGGTCCGCAGTCAGAGACTCTCGAGCCTTTTCGGGAATTTTATCTTTGACAGATCGGATACGTTCCAACTCACTGACAAGCCCGTCCGGACCGGTGATTCCTGATGGCATGGAGTTTTGGTGAGAAAAGCCCTGTTCTGCCCTCTGGAAAGAGGATGACATTGTAAATATAGCGACACCACCTTGTTTAGCTACCACGCGCCGCGTGGAAAAACTTTGGCCACTTCGTATGGCATCGACTTCGTAATAGATGGGTTCATCAGTTTTACCGAGGCGCAGAAAATAGCCATGGAGCGAGTGACAAAAACGACCAGACTCAACAGTCTGAGCGGCAGCCATCAGGGATTGCGCTAAGACATGCCCCCCAAAAAGCTGCCCAAACCCCAAGTCCTGAGCACGCCCCAAGTAAACATCCCTCTCGATGGGTGTAACTTTCAAAAGAGAAACCAGATGTTCGAGAGCAGATGACATAAAAAGAGACTCCTAAGCGGGAGGCCATTTGGACGAATTTCACCTATATAGTATCAATGCCCGCTCCACGACTCCAGATAATCTGCTGGCGGAGCCTGCAGTCTCCCGGTAGATTTACCTAGAGGCAGGGGGATCAGTCTATGAAAATTCTAGCCATCGACATTGGCGGCACCAAATCAGCAGTTGGACTCTGCAACCTTGAGGGGCACAAGGTGACGACTGTGACTGCCTTTACAAAATTTGCTAGTCAAGATTTTGCTTCCTTACCCACGATGGTCCATTTGTGGCTAGAACAAAATCCAGGCCACTCATTTGATGGAATCGGTGCTGGCGTCGCTGGGCCTGTGATAGATGGCCATGTACATTTGACAAACCTCGGCTGGGATATCGACACCCAAAGCATGACCAAGACGTTTTCAAAACCATTTCGTGTATGCAACGACATGGAGTCCCACGGATGGGGCTTACTGGGCCTTGGGTCCGAAGACTGCACGACCCTGAATGCGGGACAACCCGGTCCCGGGGCAAAAGCACTCATTGCTGCAGGAACTGGCCTTGGTGAATCGATCATCGGATGGAACGGCAAAAATCATCATCCAATGCCAGGTGAGGGTGGTCACTCAAGTTTTAGCCCGGCAAACCAGGTAGAAGACAATCTCCTAAAGTACTTACGAATCGAATTAGGAGGCCATGTTAGCTGGGAGCGGATTCTTGGCGGACGCGACGGATTTAGAAATCTTGCAAAATTTCTAGCTGACCATCGGGGAACTCTGTTACCAGCGCAGCTTGCTGATCTCCCTAAAAGTCAATTAGACTGGGGAGCTGCAGTCATCGGCGCTGATCAAGCGGGAGATCCATTTGCTCGTGCTGTCTTAGCTATGTATTCAACCCTCTATGGCAGGGAGGCTGCTAACTTAGCGCTTAAGTGCGTCCCTCGGTCAGGAGTTTATTTAGGTGGCGGGATTGCTCCGCGCATTACAGCATCCTTAAAAGAAAATTTCATGCATGGCTTCACCGATAAAGGCCGGTTTGCTTCACTACTCGGCTCTATTCCTGTTTATATTATAAAAGATGACTTAAATGGCCTAAAAGGTGCAGCCATTCAGTTTTGTGCGCTTTAATTTTTTACACGACTAGGAGGTCCCATGAAAGCAATCTTTGTCTCGGTTATCTCTGGAGCTATTGGTGCAGGGATTGTCTCTTTCTTATTCCAGCCCTCATTCGCAAACGATCTGTCCGAACGTGCCAAGGAAATGCTTACGAGCGGATACTGCAACGTCACCGTCGACTATGGCCGCATGACGCCGGGCCCAAGATGCTTCCATAATGAAGTCATGGTGGGTGTTTCAGGTGACAATATTTATTGCTCTAACATTCAAGTGAGCTGCAATTAAAACTTGTTGATCACGTTAGAGATTCTTTAAACTGATCAACGTCGCTGTACTAGACTTGAAATTATAAACGAACCAACATCCCGCGGATGATCTGCTCTAAACGACGGATATTCTGCGGACTGTTCCTTATTAAACCCCCAGCTGACCCACACCGCTGCGCAGCCCATGGCCTTGGCTGCAAGGACGTCTTGATGCCCATCACCCACCATAATGATCGGGTGGGAGTCGCTTAGACCACTTTGTTTTAGTGCGTGCACAAGCGGGCCTTTGTCTGGCTTTGGTTTAGGCGTTGAATCACCACCCAGCCAGGTCGTAAAAAACAGCTGCCAGCCAAAATACTGCACGAGTTTGTCGACCAACGCCGCGGGCTTATTGCTAACAATCCCCATGGGCACTGATTCGCGTCTCAGACTGTCTAAAAGCTCAGGAATGCCATCATAAGGCTTTGTATCACCTGTCACATTTTCGGCGTAATGCCGCATGAAAACTTCTTTGGCAGCTAGGAAGCGAGAATCGCTTTGAGGATAGGTCACGCGACTGACGAAAAGGTTTACCCCATCGCCAACCGCGCGCACAACCTCTTCCAGGGACAACCTGGGTAGCCCGAGCTCCTGCCTGGCATTGTTTGCCGCACGAGCAATATCATGCCGGGTATCAAGGAGCGTGCCGTCCATGTCAAAAAGCACCAGAGGGTGATTATTTGCCAAAACGCTTCACCGACTCAACCATCGTTCTCAATCCGTAAGCACAGCCGCCTGACCCAGGAAAGCCTGCGGCTTTGCAGTTCCAACCTGTACCGGCAATATCAAGGTGAGCCCACTTAGTGTTACCAACGAACTCCTTGATAAACATCGCACCCATGATGGTTCCGGCTTTAACGGATGACTTGGCGATGTTGTTGAGATCAGCAGTTATGCCCTTCGTTTCCTGCTCAAGCTCAGGCCAAAGCGGCAATTGCCAAAATGGCTCTCCGATTTCTTTGCTGGCTTTGAGAATATGTTCCGCGGTCGCGTCGTCATTAGCCATCAAACCTGCGCCCACAGTTCCAAGTGCAATGAGCACAGCACCCGTAAGAGTCGCCACGTCGATCATCATCTCTGGCTTGTAGGTAACACTGGCATAGTGAACAAGATCAGCCAGCACCAGGCGACCTTCAGCGTCTGTATTCTGAATTTCGATCGTTTTGCCATTCATCGCCACGACAACGTCACCTGGCTTCGTAGCATGAGAGTTAATCAAGTTCTCAGTTGCACCAATGATGCAAACTGTCTTCACTGGAGGCTTTACTTGGCTAAAGTAATAGGCTGAGCCTAAAACTGCTGCACCACCAGACATGTCATACTTCATTTCTTCCATTCCCGGGCCAGGCTTAAGCGAAACACCGCCAGCATCAAACGTCAGTCCTTTGCCGATGAGTGCCACGGTCTTCGAATTATCTTGACCATCAATCTCCATAACGATCATGCGAGCTTCGTTGGCGGATCCAGCGTTGACACTGAGGAAGGAACCCATGCCAAGCGTTTGCAGAGATGCTTTATCGTGAATGGTGACTTTGACGCCATTTTCCTTACAAACATCCTCTGCAATTTCAGCAAAACGTAGGGGATCAAACCAGTTTGCTGGGGCGTCCTGCATGAATCTAGTAAGCGCTGTCGAACGAATCATAGCACGCAGATGTTTTTCGGAGTCGGCTTCAATTTTACCGCCAAAAAAACTAAAGTGCGCTGGTAACGGATTTTTTGAAGGGTCTTTTTTCTGCCCTTTAAACGAACCCTGAGCATAAAAACCCTGGGCAACCCCATCGAAAGCTGACTTCGTACAAATTCCCTCTGCCTTGCAAAGAACGACGCGAGACGTCTTCAGATTTTTCAAGGCAGCTGCGGCATCAAGTCCCAGCGCACGGCTTTTTTGCGCCTGGGTCGTTTTCACTTTAGTTGGAGCGACAAGGATAAACGGTGTGCCATCAATAATCGTAACATGGCTTGCTGTACCCTTCCATCCAGCCGCGGCAATATTGCTCGCAATCTTCTTTTGAACATCCGCAGATAATGATGGGGCGTTTAAGTTGACGGAGTCATCACCTTCTTTGGCGTCAGCAAGGGCCACCACATGGGTCGCACCTGGAACGATATCTGACACCATATCGAGCTTCACTTTGGCAGCCCAATCGTAGGTTTCAGGGAGAAGTGACTTCCAATGCTCTTTGTTAAATCCAGTTTTCATAAAATCGGCGCTCCTAACATCAATGAGGGCGTTAAAAATAAGGTCTGAACAAGTTCTAAATTTATGCATGAACCGAATGCTAATCAAGCAGATATTATGGAAAATACAGCTAATTTCAGACTAGGAACTCATTGACAACTAGCTCGGAAAAAGTCACTTTTCTAAGACCGCATCCCCCAACCACTTGGAGCACTGAAATTATGACCACGATTAGCTTTGTTCATGCCCGTGAAATCCTTGATAGCCGTGGAAATCCGACGGTTGAAGTTGAAGTTGGTACTGACAGTGGCTATTTTGGCCGGGCAGCGGTTCCTTCCGGAGCCTCCACGGGTGAATACGAAGCCTGTGAGTTGCGTGATGGGGATAAAGCCCGTTATTTAGGCAAAGGGACCCTGAAAGCTGTTCGTAATGTCAAAGAGGTCATCACACCCCGCCTGCTTGGCATGGACATTCATGATCAAGTCGCCATTGACCAAATGATGATCGAACTGGATGGTACCGAAAATAAGTCAAATCTTGGGGCGAACTCTATTTTAGGCGTTTCCCTAGCCTGCGCGAAAGCTGGAGCTGAAGCGGCAGCACTGCCATTATATCGTTACATTGGTGGGTCACGAGCTGTGACTCTACCGGTGCCGCTCATGAATATCATCAATGGTGGCGCACACGCTGACAATAATGTCGATTTTCAGGAATTCATGATTGTACCTATTGGTGCACCCTCATTTCGCGAAGGTTTGCGCTATGGCGCTGAAGTATTTCACGCCCTTAAAAAAGTACTTCACGGCAAAAAACTGAATACTGCCGTGGGCGATGAAGGCGGCTTTGCTCCTGATCTTAAAAGCAATTCAGAGGCGCTGGACATCATTATGACAGCCATTGAAAAAGCTGGTTTCAAAGCTGGTAAAGATATCGCATTGGCGTTGGATGTTGCTGCATCCAGCTTCTGCAAAGATAAGGCATATCACCTTGAAGGCGAGGGCAAAACACTCGATTCAGCAGCCATGGTTGACTTCCTCGCCAAACTTTCAAAGTCCTACCCTATTATTTCAATTGAAGATGGACTGGATGAACACGACTGGGATGGTTTTATTGATCTCACGAAGAAAATTGGCGACAAGGTTCAGATCGTCGGCGACGATTTATTTGTAACAAACGTGAAGCGACTAAAAGACGGCATCATCCGCAAGGCTGGAAATTCCATCTTGATCAAGGTGAACCAAATTGGAACGTTGTCAGAAACTCTAGAAACAATTGAAATGGCAAAGACCCATGGATTCACCTCCATCGCTTCTCATCGATCTGGAGAAACTGAGGATACGACCATCGCCGACCTAGCAGTCGCCACCAACTGCGGCATGATCAAAACGGGTTCAGCAAGTCGTACCGACCGCATCTGTAAATACAACCAACTTCTTCGTATTGAAGAGGAGTTAGCAACAAGCTCTTTTCCAGTTCCAGTTTCGCCAGTGATCAAAACC
>CAMDGW010000131.1 GCA_945897695.1 Pseudobacteriovorax antillogorgiicola
CGGGATGCAAATAACTTAGCAGCAACACGAAATCTTGGAATCGTGCTAGCTAAAGCTGGTGACCATCAGGGGGCCATCACCAATCTCGAAAAATCGATGCAGGAATTTGAAAACAACTTTGACGCCAATTTTTATTTGGGTGAAGCCTACCGTGCTAAAGACAAATATGCCGAGGCCATCTATCGTTACAAGAAGGCACTGAAGTTGCAAGACGACGAACCTCGAACCATGAAAAGTCTAGCTTGGAGCTATTACAAAATTCGGTTTTATAGCGAGTCACTTAGCCTTTCGCAGAAACTTTTAAAGAAATATCCCAAAGACGAACAAGCACCCATAATTATGGCTCGTACCCTGCTAAAACTAAAGCGAGGCAACGAAGCACTCACAGTGCTTCGTAAAGGTGATAAATTCGCATCACCAGAGTCCAGAGCCTATTATCAAAGCGTCACAGCAGAGGTGCTGCTATCTCAGGGAAAAACTCAGGAAGCATTGGAAACCTGGCGCGAGGCTTTAAAGTCGCAGCCACTCATGGCAGGTGCGCTACTCGGGACTGGTCAGGCACTTCTTGAGCTGGGAAAACCCAAAGAAGCTGCTGAATATCTGGAGCGTGCAGTTCGTGTTAAGCCAAAACTTTACGAAGGCCATTACTGGTTGGCTCGCAGCCTTGAATCCACGACCCCAGGGCGCGCACTCAAATACTTTAATCACTTCCGAAAAAATGGTGGCAATGATCCAGACTTTGTTGAACTCATTCAGGATGCAAAAAAACGCAGCGCTTCGCTGCGACCAAAAATCGACCTTGATGAAAATTGAGACCTAGAGAAGCTTCATCTCAGCTTTTTGGTAGCTTAAAAGACTTCTACGGGCATCAAACAGATTTTTATAGCTTTCATAACGAACGCGGAGCTTCTCGGCTTCTGCACGCGCTGTCACTAGCTTATTTAAAAAATCCTCGTACTCAACATCTGTTTCCATCAGGCGTTTTAATTTCGCCTCGGTAATTGAGCCGTCATCAAGCCTGATAGAAATCCGTGCTCTGATGGTGTTTTTCAGTAACTCAAGCCGCTCAGCCTCTTTACGAGCAGCGACAAATTCAAGGCCGATCTTGTTGGCTAGATGAACAATATCTTCCAGTCCTAAACGCTCGCCTGTGGACGCCGACGCAGCAGCACCCTGAAGGGGTGGAGCATCGCCAGTTTCAGTTGGTGATTTTTTTGTGGAAGACTTTTCCATAATCCTCTTGTCCGTACGAGACCTACACGAGACTTCTATCATAGGACTTGCTTCTTAATAAGCCACCGAATAGTCACGGAAATTGAGCAGTTTTTTGAAGCAGTCATTCCCTTTAATATCAGCAACTTGTCTTAAATCCTCAGAAAACCTGGATTTTTTCCGAAGCCTTTCATTGGGATGATAGGCTGGCTAGCCAACCAATTGTATAATAAAGAAGCAGGCTTAGCGTCCATGGTCAGGTTCGCCTTGCGCCGCCAAGGGGGTCGCAAGGTGGGAGGAAAAGATGACGAGCACGTCTTTAGATCTACTAGTGAGTCCGCAAGAATTTTTTCACGATAAAATCACCACAGCGTCTCGTCAGCTTAACGTGAAGCTAGAAGAGCATGTAGAATTTTATCTCGTGAATCTCCTTACGAACTTCGTCACGTCAACAGGAACCGCCTTTGACGGAGAAGAGCCCCAAACAATTTTATCGACGCCATTGGCATTCATGCTTAAACGGGCCTTAGAAGCTCCGTCTGACAAACAATCCACACTTTATCGGCAGCTTGGCGACACAAGCCTATACCTTTCTGGATTCTTTCAGGATTACTTCAATAACAAAACGATTGATATTAACTACTACATCTCCATGGGTGCTTCGGCCTACAAGCAAGCCGGCAGCCTATCAAAGAATCAAGCTCGCGATGATTCACTTCAAGCGACATTTCATGCGCTATCGGACAATTTTAGCCAGGCTGTCGAGGTTGTAGCACAGGCATCAGACTCCACAGCTATGCAAAAAAATGAGGATATTCTGATTCTTTATGATCGCTGGAATAGATCTGGCTCTGAACGTCTGAGACTCCTTTTGCAGGAAAAAGGCATACAGCCCATAAAAGTGCCCTACAAGCAGGCTCAATAATTCATGAACATCACACCGCCAAAATCAAATTTGATTGGTCTGCATGCGCGCACGATCGAAGCGTATTTGTGCACGTTTATGGGCTATGAAGCTCTTTACTCATCCGAAGACTTTATCACCTCATTATCAGATTCATTTCTTGAAGACGTATGTCCCGAAGCTTTAGATTTGCCTGGTGCGCTTGTTATTTGGGAAGAAGAGGAAACATCCCTAGTATCTATTCATTTGCGAAAAGACATCTTTCAGACTCTGGATGAAAGTTCCATTGATGCGAGTTTTCTATCCACTCAAGAAGGTCTATCCGCTTTTTTAATCCTCACAGAAGAGATCAGTCACTTTCAGTATTATACAAGGCATGCTGCTTCGGATACACCAGTCAGCCGGTTTGAGATGGAGCTTCAAGCAGAGATTGAAAAATTGATTGTGGGCTGCTTGTTGCTGTCGCAGTCCTTCGGAAGATCCCACGTAAAGCAACTCACCCAAAAAGTGTTCAATGAGTCAGCTATCCATGGCTCTATGACTGATTACCGGCTCGCATCAAAAATGGCCGAAAACTTCTGGAAGCAACACCTTCATGCCCTTGGTGACAGCATCATTTCTGATTCTAGTTTTCGACGTCTTTTGCAGGAAATCAGCCGTAAAACTGGCCAAGAAAAACAAAGACTCCTCAAAAACGAGATTCTTAAATCAGCTGCTTAAAGCGCGGTATGTTCGGACTTGGCATACGTACGCTTGACCATTTCGGCTTCAAGGATATGCCCTGTCATTTTGAGTTCCTCAATGACGGCATCTACTTCATTTTTGGTGGCGCCCGCATTGATTGCTTTTTCTATATCAGAAAGACCGGCTTCCAGTTCCTTATTTTGAAGTAGAAGCTTGCCACGAAGAAGTCTGGCGGTTGGCTGTAAGGGCTTAACCCTTAGGATCTCGGAATAATCATAGTAGGCTTCCTTTGCTTCATCAGCTTTGGCGGCAGCATGAAGGTAGCGATTGACGACGACGACCGGATCAACAGTGCGAGCCACCGCAAACAAGGAAAAAGATATTAATGCGCAGTAAATAAGAGCTGCGATCGCTGGATTTCTCTTACGTAATCGATTTGGCCTGGTCCGTAGCATGGCTTCCACAATAAGCCAGCCAGCTACCAGGCCGCCGATGTGAGCCGCATTGTCGATTACTGGAATTACGAGACCAAGGGCGATATTGGTAATGACCATGCCGCTATATATTCCTCGTCGAGGTCTGACTTTAACGCCTGCTTGATCAAACGAGTCGCTGACCAACCCCTCTAACCTATAGCCAGCCCCGAGAAGACCAAACAAAGCACCAGAGGCGCCGGCGCTCAGGGAAAGTGAAAAAACACAGCTTGTCAGGTTACCGAAAATTCCCGCCGCCAAATAAAGACCTACAAACCATCGCGGCCCTAGGATGTGCTCAAGTTGATAGCCAATGTAGTAAAGACCCATGGCATTGAAGAAAAAATGCAAAATCCCGATATGGACAAACATCGGCGTAATAAATCGCCAGTATTCGCCAGCAGCAATATCAGCCACAGACTTGCTACCAAAGGCTCTCACAAAATCTAAATTGGGAATAAATAACGATGACGGGTCTCTTAAGACCATATAGGCGAAAACGATGGTATTAATCATCAAGATCCGACCCGACCATGTACCAAGATAATACTCAAGTCCCCGTGGTTGCCTTACTACGGGTAGAATCGGAGCCTGTTCAATTACGTTTTCATCCATTTTTGATCGCCTGGATCAAAAGACGACATAGTCAGTTGACGGTGCATGCATTTCAATTAATTTGGCAGGCGGTTCAAGCTTTGAAGCCCTCTTGGAAATCATCCAAACTGGAGTAGGCCCCGTACGTCCTGGCATAAAAACAACCACCTGGCCTATTTCAGCTGTGCTGCCCTTGCGAGAGATCACGTCAGCAGATAGTCTGAGGGTATCACCCTCTTGTAGCCCAGCATTAATGTGATCGCTTTCGAGGTGAAGTCGTGAAATCTTGGGATTCCCCTCAGACGCCTTAAAGTCGACGCTAAAACCTCCATGCGCAAGCTTTTTAACTTTTGTAACCGTGAAATTTCCGCCAATGCGTTCAATGCCTTCTTTATCCGAGGCAAAACACGCCAGGGAACAAAGGCTCATCAATACAGCACAAATTTTTATGATGATTGCATCTTTCATAAGGTCATTCCTTTCTTAGGCAAGCACTTCAATGGCACCGCCAGACTTAATCCAGCCGGAGACCGCCTGAATGTCGCGATGAAGCGACCTGTCTGTAGGCATCGCAGGCGACAGACATCTTAGTCTATCATGAACCTTAAGCAATGGAACCGATGGTTTTAGAGGGGCATGAAGATCAAGCCCCTGAGCGGCCGTAAGCGCTTCAATTGCAAGAATATCCGCTACATGGGCACAGATTTTTAAAGCTTTGCGACCGGCAATGGGACCCATACTGACGTGGTCTTCTTTGTCAGCCGATGTTGGAATTGAATCAACTGATGCCGGATGACACAGAATTTTATTTTCAGAAACCAATGCGGCAGCGACCACGTGAGGGATCATAAAGCCACTATTGAGCCCGCTCTCCTTCACAACAAATGCCGGTAACCCACTCATGGCAGGGTTGGTGAGCTTTTCAGTCCTTCGCTCGGAAATACTTCCAAGCTCGGCAACGGCAATGGCCAGAAAATCTAAAGCCATCGCCAGCGGCTGCCCATGAAAGTTTCCACCACTGATTACTGCACCGTCTTCAAAGACCAGAGGATTATCGGTCACCGAATTAAGATCACCATCAATGCGAGTAGCCACAAATTCGATGACGTCACGAGTGGCTCCGTGAACTTGCGGGATACAACGGAAGCTATATGGATCCTGAACGCGATTACAATTAGCATGGCTATCCATAATTTCATCTTTGCCCGACAAAAGGCTTAGCATATGGGCTGCAACCTTCTTTTGCCCAGACTGATCTCGCACAGCATGAATCCTGGGGTCAAACGCCGACTTGGTACCCTTAATTGCCTCAAGACTTAAAGCAGCAATGACATCCGAAGACTCGGAAAGAATCCTGGCATCATGAACGGCAAATGCGCCAAGCACTGCCATGAACTGGGTGCCGTTAATCAAGGATAACCCCTCCTTGGCTTTGGGAACCAGGGGTTTTACTCCGGCATGATTTAAAGCATGTTCAGCAGGAACAACTTCATTTTTATAGCGTACATCACCTTCACCGATCAGACCCATCGCCAGATGTGAAAGCGGAGCAAGATCACCAGATGCGCCAACACTACCCTGGCAAGGAATGATTGGTAAAATATCATGTTTTAAAAAATCCATGACAGTTTCCACTGTGCTTCGGGTCACGGCACTATGCCCAAGCAGAAACGTGTGTGCTCTGAGGATCAAAAGCGCACGCGTCATCTCGCCCGAAATAGGCTCACCCACACCACAGGCGTGGCTTCGAATGAGGTTGTACTGGAGCTGCTGAAGCTTGTCATTTTCAACGCGAACATCGGAAAGAAATCCAAAACCAGTATTAATGCCGTAAATAACTTTACCAGAGCCAATCGCCGTCTCGACAATCTCTCGACACTTGTCGATTCGCTTCCATGATTCAGTGGAAACCTCAACAGATGGATTTGGTTTTGCAGCCAAAGCAACCAAAGCTGACCAAGTAAGTCGATCTTGACCAAGTGAAAATGGTTTCATAGAGCATGACCCCTTCAGGAAGTCTCAGGTTTTATAATTATTTAAGATTTTTCAGAGTAGAAATCGCGTGAGTCCGGTCTTGTGACGCGTACACGTATGTACCGGCCACTAAAACATTCGCTCCTGCACTTACAATTCTTGCACCAGTCTGCTCGTTGATACCACCGTCTACTTCAATCAGAACTTTGTCTTGCAGCTTATTTGCGACGAGCCACTTCGATAAAGAAGCAACCCGTGAAACAGTATCTTCAATAAACGATTGCCCACCAAACCCTGGATTAACTGACATCAGCATAATTAAATCAACGTGTGGTGCCATCGCAAAGGCGAACTCAAGTGGAGTCGCAGGATTTAGCGCTACTCCGGGGCGAGCACCTTTCTCTCGAATGGCCTGGGCCAGTCGGTGCCCGTGTTTTGCAGCCTCAGTATGAAACACAAGAATATCAGCACCTGCTTCCACATAGGAAAGCGCTACATCATCTGGGTTACTCACCATAATGTGAACATCAAGCGGCAGCTTGCTGGTCTTCTTCAGCGATTTAATCAGCGGCAATCCAAAAGTTAGATTTGGCACAAAGTGGCCATCCATCACGTCGATGTGGTGCCAGTCAGCTCCAGCCGCCTCTACTGACTTTATCTCTTCTCCATAACGAAGCGGGTCGGCCGAAAGAATACTCGGCGCAACCATGACCTTAGACTTCGACATTGATATTGCCTCGTTTCAGCATTTTAGTCTTTATACGGTCAGCCTTCAGTCGACTCATGCGCTTAAAGAACACAATACCGTCGATGTGATCAATTTCATGCTGCAAGCAAATGGAAAACAAACCATCGGCATGGACCTCAAATTCCTTGCCATTTTCGTCCTTTGCCGATACCCACACCTCACTGGCGCGTTCGACGAAATCAAAAACTTCAGGGAAACTAAGGCATCCTTCTTGCCATCGTGTGGCGCCAGATTTCTTGGTTATAACTGGATTAACAAAAGTAAATCGCTTGTTGTGCCACCACATTGGCTGCTCATTGTCGCCGCCTTCTTTTCCGACGTGTGGAATTTCAATTGTGATCACA
>CAMDGW010000132.1 GCA_945897695.1 Pseudobacteriovorax antillogorgiicola
CACGTCCACCAATGGCGTGACGTTGATGCCCGTAATTTCTGAATCTTCTTGTTGATCTAATGCGCCGCCCGCCATGGAAACCGCCTTTCAATCTCTATGCGATAGCACGAGGCGACTGATCGCTTCGGCGCCGCTAATTTGTCGTTTCACCAAACGCTGAAAGAAGTTGTAAGCAATGACAGCAGGGATTGCCACAATGAGGCCGACAGCAGTAGCAATTAATGCCTCAGAAATTCCTCTCATAACCACACCTGCCCCACCCTGTGGATTTAGCGCCAGATCATGAAACGCGATGATAATCCCTAGCACCGTACCAAAGAGGCCGATGAATGGTGCATTGTTCCCAAGGGTTCCCAGCACCATGAGGCCATGATCGAGCTTTTGCCTCTGACCGATCATATAACCCGTCATAGTTTCTTCCATCGCATGGGTGCCGCGAGCTTTAGCCTCAACTCCACGCAGCACAGTTTGGCAAGCAAGCGCGGGAGATTTTTCACAAAGCGACGAGACCGATTGCCAATCATTAGCCTCAAGGTGCTTGGTGAGTTTCTCCGTAAAAGAAGCCATATCGAGGTTGATTTTGTAAAAGAAAATTGAGCGTTCGATAATGATTGCCACACTGATAATGCTTAAAGCAATCAATAGCCATAATACCCATTCCGTTCCTAGGGCCGTTATGCCAAGAAGCTTTTGGACAATGTCGAACCCATGCTCTGCCTGACTTCCCATTTTAGATCCCTTCTAAATATAAACATCTGTTCAAAAAAACGATTTCAAAAGCGAACTTCCAACTGATGTTATGTCATCGTCATTATACACTAAAGACAACGTGACACCCACGCGTGACAGCTTCCTATAGTTTGAATCCGCATCCGCAGGGGTCACATTTAATTTCTGCATCACGGCCTGTCCTACATCAAAGGTGGTTTGCCACGCCGACCGCTTTGAAATGGGCATTATCATGCCCAGCGAGGCTGTCCCTCCCAGCCCCATCCAGCTGCCACGGACTTCTGCGTCTTCATACGCACGGTACAACTGGTATTTCCACATTCCCCCGCGTGCTCCAAGATAAAATACATTCAAAACCCTCAATCCCAGTTCAGCGCCATAGTCCATAACCACTGCATCAGTGCGGGGGGGGGTCGCCGAATTCAGTCGCCCCGGCGTGTATTGGGCATAAATGCCAAAATCTGCAACTTTGGCTACCGAATATCCCCAGCTCATGCGCGCCCCATAACCGTAATAATTGGGTGTATCTTCATTTTTCTCAGCCTCAAAAACAAAGTTGTTCCAATTAGGACCGATCGTAAATAAAAGTCCCGCAAAGCTTGTTTCTGAGCATAGAAACAAAATAATCATGAAAATGGCATGAGTGTTTGGCTTAGACCACATGGTTCAGTTCAGAGCCCCCCGGTTCAATAGCTCCCTTGATGCCTCTACCAATCGGCGCTCATATTCAGAAATAGAGAGGAGATCTTTTCCAAATCTCAAACTACGAACACGCATGAGACGCTCACCTAAAGGGTCTCCCCAGAGAGTTACGATGTCCCACGGGTCTTCATTGCTTCGCAGAAATAGATTTTGACCCACTATTTTATCTGCACGACTAATTCGCCAACCGGCACTGGATTTTTCCATGAGCCAGCCATACTCATTCATGGGCTTCATAAAAAGATAGGCGCGACGATCTTCGGTAGTGCCCTGTTCTCTTAAAATAAAGTTTCCAGACAGGCCTCGGCGTGCCTCTGCTGAAAGCTGATCGCAAAGTTCAACCAGTGTCCCGACGACCCGTCGAAAGACCTCCTCGACCTGGCGTTCATTATCGTTAATCCGGTAACGATCATCAGCGGAAAGGGGCTTTGAGTGGACCAGTTTCCGGCCGAACTCCTGGGATCGTCCGGAGGGCCTGGACGGATCTAACCCCCCGTTTTGACGAAAAGGATTAGCAGTCTTCAGGAAGTCAGTCAGGCGCCTTAAAAACTCCATGGTTTCCTCTCCTTAAGTCACTCATGATTCTCGATGGAGCACACAAAATTATCTTGACGAGTGGCCAACACTGTCCTACAACCACTGCTCCTGTTTACCAGGTCGGATTCCGGAGCATGCGGGTGTAGCTCAGTTGGCTAGAGCGTCGCGTTGCCATCGCGAAGGTCGAGGGTTCGAATCCCTTCACCCGCTCCATGAATCTCCGGCCAAGGCTCAAAACGAAAAATACTCTTTAGCTTAATTCCTATTTTAATAGACATTTGCATCAGACGGCCATGACGGTTTTTTGCCTAAATGGGTGTCGGTTTGGGCATAAATAACAAGCTGAACAGGCATTTTCTGCCGGGCCAAGAACTCATCAAGCTCGTAACGAAGATGAGGCGAGGCCTTCTGCATCGCACGTTTTGATATCTGGCCCGCTCATGCAAGACCTTTTTTAAAGTTTCAAGATAAACGAGTATTGCTCTTGAGAATCGAAAACAGGAGGTAACGCCGGCAATAGCAACGGAAAATCTGCGGGAAAATCAAAACTCGATTCATGAACGTGACAAGCGACAAAAGACCGTGCCAAGCAATTTGATGTGAAGATGGCCCGCAATATAATCAGTATACCCATCAGGAACTTAGCTGGAAATGGCTCCAGATCTGGGGTATGCTTTCATCACGGGCAACATGTTTTGTGAAATCACACTTCATCGTGGAATGAGACACTATGCTGACTTTTATCTGCGCATTATTCACAATTTTATTTGCTGTGGTCGCCTTCCTAAATTTCAAACGATCTAAAGATCTGCAAAATATTCTGGCAGAAGGTGCAAGAAGGTACGAGCAACAGCATGATGAACTGACCATGGTTCGCAAACGCCTTGCTGCTGCGACAGATGTCCAGGCTTCGCTAGAATTAGACCTACGTCAAATGAAACAATCCCAAGAAGCCGAAGGAGTGCGTAACGCCAAAATTGTTGGTGAATTACTGAACACCCAGGCGCTTATTGAACGCAAGTTGGGTAATGCCGAAGTACAGCGAGATCACATACTAGGCAAATACGAGGCTTTAAATGATGAACGAGAACACCTCATGTCTGAGCGAAGTGACTCCGAGCAGTTGGTCAGAACCCTTGAAACCGAATGTGAACGGCTCCAGACGCTAGTTGATTCAGCAAATAAAAAGCCTCCCACTCTATCGATTGAAGAAGTCCTGGATCTGCGAAGCCGCATACGCATGCTAGAGCGTGAACTAGCTGCCAAAAGCCCAATAGAAACTTCCGACCCCAAGGAATTAGAAGCTACACGTCGAAGAGCTTCGCATAATGAACAGCTTTATCTAAGCATGAAAAGCCTTCGGGAGATGGCTGACGAGCGCAATAAAAACTGGGAAACCGCACTGAAGAAGCTGGCCAACTGGATTCTCACTTCAAGTCACTTGGCTCAGCCAAAGGATCCCGCTCTCCAACAGTCCATTGGACCTCTGGTCGGTGAAGCACTTGAAAGGATTGGCGGGGCCTTGGTCGACGGGGAAGACTCGGATCAAGTCTCATTTGTTAAAACAGACAGTAGTTTTTTGGCGGAATCTTGAACGACTCACTTATACCTAGTGACGCTTGGTCGCTTTTATCTCGACAACTAACAGACTCCAGGCGTCAGCGCATGCTAAGCACGGCTGCCCAAAGGACCAAGCATGTGCGCTTAGTCGTACAGGACGTACACCAGCCCCATAATGTAAGCGCATGCATCAGATCTGCAGAAGGGTTTGGCATTCAGAATATCGATGTCGTCACCCTTTCGACCAAATTCAACGCTTCAACAGTAGCAAAGGGTGTTGATGAATGGGTTGATATTGCAAAGCATACCACGGTTGACGCTTGTATCGAATCCCTGCATCTCCAAGGTTACATTGTTGCAGCTGCATTCCCACACGGAAACGCTGTATCACTCGAGGAACTGCCTATTAATCGCCCGATTGCAGTGGCATTTGGCAATGAGCATGCTGGCCTAGATACTGAGTGGCGCGACAAAGCAGACCTTTGCTTTACCATTCCCATGTTCGGAATTGTGGAGAGCCTAAATATCAGTGTATGCGCAGCAATCACTATGCACGATCTCACATCCAGAGCTCGCCGCGAGCTATCCGAGGAAACATTCTACCTAAGCCAAAGTGAACAGCAGGATCTTCTTAACAAGTGGATATGTAGACAAATTACGTCATGGCCAAAACAACTGCCGCGCCTTCGTTCCGACCGTGCGGAATCTGGAAGGTGAATTTCGGTGCCTAAGAATCAAGACTCAAACTCTGGCTGGCTTCCGACGTTGTCCGTTTTCTTTGCCTTGTTGGTCACCCCTCTTGGCGTCGCAGGCCAGAACATTGGACTCGGGATCGCACTACTAATTCTCTCCGCCTGGACGGTAAAAGACCGAGGACGATCCCTATCGATCGCAATCAAGTCTTCGGCAGCCCAACAATTCATGATTCTTTGGTGCCTTTTCACATTACCGATTATTTTTGCTTCCATAAGTCATGGGGCCTATGACGACGCTACAAGGTTTTTCATGGGTTACCTCTTCAGCGGTTTTTTTGTCATAGCAGCATTAAGTCTTCGGTCAGCAATGATTTCCCGAATTTTTCTTCTGAATACAGGCAGTATTCTGATCGGCGTTATGGGTTTCATTGCAGCCTCACAGATGTTTTTTGGATGGAAGTTTGAGGGCGTTAGAATCGCTGATCAAATCAAAAGAGCTCAGGGTTTTTATAGCCACCCTTTAACTTTCGCATACGCGGCCCTCGTGGTTATGCCCTGGTGTTTTGCAAGAGTGTTCGCAAAACCTCGCCAATGGCAGAGCTGGCTTGTAGCTTGCGGAATGACTTCCATTCTTGTGGCAACGCAATCTGTCACAGTCCTTTGCATCAGCGCGGCTACCATCGGCGTTCTTATGTTAAAACTTCTCGGTAAGAAGCAAATAGTTATCACGGCAGTCGTTGCCGCATTGTTATTAGCAATATCAGTATCGGTCCCCAATCCCCTGCAGCAAAAATTTAATATGGTACTTACCGGGCAACGATCTGATCACGAAACACCATATCCGGATGATCGCATGGCCTTTTGGCATGCACACTGGGAGATGATAAAAGACTCTCCTTGGCTTGGCCACGGAACAGGATTGGAGTCGGATGATAGACGCCCTTACTATGAGCGTATCGGACTTGGACACCTAAAGCGGATGTATGAGGCACACAACATGTACCTTCAGGCCGCAGTTGAAGGTGGCATAATTTCTTGTTTGTCTCTGATCGCTTTTCTGGCTTGGTGGTTCATCCGATTAAAAAACAATCTTCCCACTGATCGCTGGCACCGCCTGGCCATGATGGCAACACCGGTGGCATTTGCCCTGGGAGGCATGACTCAAAACGCCATCCAAGATAGCGAAGTGAGGTACACTCTGTTGCTGGTATGCGCCATCAGTCTGTGGTTTTCGAGGGATCATGTGAAAGTATCCTCATAACCTCAGATCTTTGCCAATGAGCCCGTAACTTGGAAAAAACTGATGCTCAGTCTAAGAGGGCGACAGCGTTATTTGAGCGAGCTAATATGCTTAATTTTTACGCTCATCATCGTCCTTTTCGCGTTCCACTACCCCCCCTTATTTGATAACGTGAATTGCTGATCCGACAACTACTTCGAGGGATTCACGTGATACGCCTTCTGCTGATGACACTGCTGATCTCATCTTGCGTCCACACCACTGAGCCAGAAGCAAAATTTGGCATCAACCCAGCAAGAAAAGGTTTCGTTCCGGCCAGAATTGCCTTGCTCCCTTGCATGACCTGGCCGGCGGGTGCCACCAAAATCAAACATCTCCCCCTCATCAATCGTCCCCGTGAAGAGATGACAGCCATGTGCGAGGATTTTGACAAATATGTTGCTGATGGTTTTGACAATCAGCCCTACATGAAAGGGCTTAGTCCAAAACTCGTTGAAAAACTTTATTCCGGGGCCGGTATGACCCCATCAACCTCAGAAGCTCTGACAAAAGAATGGAAGGGACTGGGTCCGGATTGCCAGAATTGCGAAAGCTTACCAGGGTTATATACCCGCAGCATACAACCGCGCAAATCCTGGCAGATTTGGCTCGCTAATTTTTCTAAAGCCACTAAAGGTGCTGACGCAATCATGGTCCCCCTGGTGTTATCCGTCAACACAAGGATTGAAGATGACCGCGGCATCCTGCAATCAATCCGAAGCGGATCTATTGCGATTCTTTTGATCGACACCAATGATGGCTCGCTCCTGTGGAGTGGTGGCCGAGAAGCTGATGTTGTCTACAAAGCACTCGTAGGCTCGGTCACCAGAAATCAGATGAAAGAGCCACCTATAGATGACCTTAAGCGAAGACTATTTACTGATGCCATCTGGATAGAGTTTCCTGGTCGGCAAGTTTACCGCTGATTTTTGATTTAGATAAGACTCAAGGAGTATTTATGTTTGACAATGAAACCGCAATAGCGCGACTTCACGAGATGCGACAAAAATCGCTTGAGGGCGGAGGAAAAGACAAGCAGGCCCAACAACATAAGCGCGGAAAGCTGACAGCCCGCGAAAGAATTCAGCTTCTTCTCGACAGCGGCACTTTTGTTGAGCTTGACGCCTTTGTCACCCATGAATGCACAGATTTCGGAATGACCGACAAAAAATTTATTGGTGATGGCGTTGTCACAGGGTTCGGACGAATCGACAGCAGGCTAGTCTATATCTTTTCACAAGACTTTACGGTGTTTGGCGGTTCACTATCACTGACAATGGCGAAGAAAATCTGCAAAGTTATGGATCTCGCCGTCAAAAACGGCGCACCCGTGATCGGTATCAACGATTCGGGTGGCGCTCGCATTCAAGAGGGCGTGGCAAGTCTTGGAGGCTATGC
>CAMDGW010000133.1 GCA_945897695.1 Pseudobacteriovorax antillogorgiicola
TAAATGTTTTTTTTCAAGTTTTAGAAGAGAAAGAACTTCGTTAATTTGAGACGATTTTTCAGGGTTTGAAAAATGAGAGTCATGTAATGCAATCCTCAGATTTTCTTCAATGCTTAAATGTGGAAGTAATAGATTGTATTGCGCCATAAACGTCATGTGTCTTTGATGTGGGGCGCGATCAGCAATGCTGGCACCATCTACTAAAATATCTCCAGATATCGGTGTGAGCAGTCCAAGCATCAGTTGAAAGAAAGTCGATTTTCCAGAACCACTATTGCCACATATCACATGCCATTCACCTTCTTGAAAATTGCATGAGAAAACGCCTTCCCATTGGTCGAATCTGACGCTAAGTGCCTTACACTCAATGAATCCCATGATTTGGACTCCTGAAATTTGTGCGGGTTGAGAGGGCGATCGTGGTGACTAAAATCAAAACAGATGAAACGACTGCCGAATCACCAAATCGATAATGCCCCATCAGTCTAATCGTGGCCGTGGTCAATGTCGGTGATTCAGGGGCGCCAAGCATGGTAACAATAGCGGTTTCATTCATGCTAAGTGCGAGTGCGATCACAAACATTAGCATTATTTTATTTTTCATTAAGGGCCATTCGACATTGATAACCCACTTCATTAGCGGGAGGCCAGCTATTTGGCTCAAATGCAGAAACGAGGCAAGTTCAGTCCTATAGATTTGGAGCGCCATCATGGTCAGAAACGGAAGTGCAAGTAAAGCGTGCATAATAACGATGGGCCAAGTGTCCCAAGCAAAATTTGGTATCCACGACCTAAGAGCCAAAAATCCAAAAGCATTCGCCATAGAGGGGACGAAATTCAGAGAAAAAATGCCGATCAAAATTAGTGTAGCCTTTTTCGGTTTAATCAACTGCCCATAATGGCAGTAAGCTCGCGCTAGACACCATGCCAGAGACGTGGACAAGAGCGCAGATGGAATAGCGTAATTGAGCGACTGTAGTAATGAATCTAGGATTGAGCTCCGAAGTTCAGATTGCGGAGCAATTAAGCGATCAAAATCGGCGATGGCATCAGCGAGTATCGCAATGATTGGTGTCGCAATAATTAAGTCGAAAATTACTGTTATCAATATGCTCCCGAGAATTAATACCTTACTTTTCGGAAAAAATATTTTGAGCGAACCTGCATCTGGACTAGATGGCTCGGCGCGATTTAAGTGATATTTTACTCCTAGAAACTGCGGGCCCAAAAAAAATAAGGAAATGGTTGCAGCACAGGCGGTATGGCAGATCGCAAAAACACCTGCTGCTCGCCAGTCTGCATTCAAATATAAAGATTGATAAATGCTCATTTCGAGAGTGTTGACCGTACTATTACCGCTTAATATTCTGAGAGCACCAAAATTGCTCATACTCAAAAGAAAATTCAGACCGCCAAAGTAATACAGCTGTGGTCGAATCGCTGGCCAAATCAATGATCTGATAATCATGAAAGGCTTAAGCCCGATAAGTTTGACGGATTTTATTCGTCTGGAATCGATATCTGTAATAGCTCTGTAAATTATCAAGGAGCCAAAGGGAAGATTCATTAAAACGTTTGCCAGTATGATCGTGTAGTTGGAATATAACCAGTCTTGCACTGATCCGCTCAACCCAAGGGAGATTAGAAGTTGCGATCCAATGCCGTGTTTACCCCAACAGAGAATTATTCCAGTAGCCACGACCGCGGACGGTAGACAGAAAAGTAAAGTTCGCACTATAGATGAGTAGCGTTGGTAGGAAGGTGACGAATAGAGCAGTAACATGCCTAGAAGAGGGGAGACAATCACCACGATCGCGGTTGATATTCCCGCTTGGAGGATTGTGAAACGAAAAGAGTTCCATATTATAGATTTTAATGCCCAAGTGACATCCCCAGATTCAAATGTGAACGCAACAATGAGACCAATACCAAATGGAGTTATTGCCAACAATGTAGCCAGCGCTAGCGCCCACCATGCTATGATGGTAGGCCCTGGCTTCCAGTATTTTAATTTTTGCTGAATATCGTTTGCCATTCGTGAATCCAGGATCCTCGTTGTTTAAGGATCTCGCTAGGGCTAATTCGCAAAACATGTCCCGGAACTGGGATTTGTGAGTATGATTTTGGTAGTCCAGTTGGAAGAGCTCTGATTGGATACATCCAGTTCTTTGAGGCAATTGTAGCTTGGGTTGAGGTAGACGTGAGAAATTTTAGAAACTTTTGACCAAGAGCGTGGTGTTTTGAGCTTTTAAGAAGAGCGGAATACTCAACCACGGCATAATGTCCCTCCTTGAATATGATCGTCTGATAGCGGTCGGTCTTTTCTTCCTCCCGATGATAGGCCTCACTGGTTGTATAGCTAAAGACTATGGGCGCTTCTCCGCTGGTAAATAACTTATATGATTCGGACCAACCTGGGGAGACAGTGAGCACTTGTTTTTTTAATTCGAGGTATTTTTCTGCTGTGCGGTCTTGGTAAAGACTACGAAGCCATAACAATAAAGCAAATCCAGGAGCAGAAGACCTTGGGTCCTGGATTATGATGGATTTTCTGAGATTTGGATCGGTCAACAATTCGGCCATGCTTGTTGGTCGAGTGAATAGCTGACCTTTTGAGTTCTTGGCTTGTGTGTCAAACATAAATGCATATGATCCATAGTCGTAGGGGACAAAAATAGGCGAGGTCTTGAGCGGTTTAGGGATATTTAAATTCTCAATCGTTACTTCTGAAGGTGTAAATAGACCTGTTTCAAGAGCAGCTGTGGTCAAAGTTTCGTCTAGTCCGACAATTAGGTCAGCCTTCGGTGAGGATTTTTCAAGTTTCAGCCTTGCTAGCAGTGCATAGCCATCTGCGACTGAAATAAATTTGACCTCACAAGCACATTCTTTTTCAAATTCTTTTTTGATGGTTGGACCTGGTCCCCATTCTGACGCGAAGGAGTCATATGTATATATCCGAAGAGATGGTTTTTCACCAGCTATTGCTTGAGAAGAGAGCGCGGTTAGGATGAGACACAAAGCGAGATTCATGTTTACCCCGCAACAATTTTTGCTTCAATTTTTCTGATCGGGAATCTGACTTCATCATGAACGAAAATGTGAAAAAAGTAAATTCTATCGAATTTTTTGGCTAAATAGAAAAATTTTCGCCCTTAGCAATCGATCAGGCTGCGTTTGGTAAGAACATGCGTAAGCCGTCCACCTCAACGTGGACCCCTGTGCTTGATTGCGTGATGTTTATTTCGTGTCCGCAGAACCTAATGCAGCCAGCTTGGACAGCATCATGGGTCAGAGTGAGAGTAATTCCGTTGCTCCAGGTAATAACTGGATTTCCAGCGTCATCAATGTCAAATGCATGGATGGATGTCTGATGTGGACTGTGAGTAGTCTTAATCTGAGTGATTTTCAACGGAACTTCATGAGCCATAGGTTGATCGGGTGTACTTCTATAATTAACTTCATAGTAATTTTCTGAGTTTGAGTCCAGGCCGGTGGGTGATTCGATATCGTCGTCTTCCATGGTAATTTCTGAGCGCTCAAGAATCTCTTCGCTTAGTTCGCGCTCTGTCTCCAAGTTGTCCGCATCGATAATTTCGTGCTGGGCGTTAATACTTGCAATAAGCTCTTCCTCAATTTTTTGCTCTTCGCTTGGAGATATTATCTGATCGTTGATCGGAGATTCTCCTCCGGAAATCTCGGACGTTGTGCTCAAGGACTCTTCAACTGGCATTGGATCTTCGAAGGTTTCGATTATAGCTTCGTCTGCTACCGATTCATTATTAGTGATCGTTAAAATAGGTGGTTCCTTGGCTGCTGGTGCCTCGGGGAGCATTTCTAGATCTTCTACTTCCTCAGGGAGCATTTCTAGATCTTCTACTTCCTCAGGAGGCATTTCTACTGAGGCTGTTTTGAAATTTTCGATAATTGTAATATCCGATTTGGCTATAAAAGATTCATCGTTTTGTGGAGTGTCAGAAATTCGCACATCGGTCATTTTACCATCGTGATTATGATCCAGGATTAGATCCATCTCCATGCCGGTTTCCCGTGGGTGGACATGGATTTCTGATGGGACACCAGCTTCGGTTTGCGTTGAGAGTTCAATTTCAGCACCATGCTCATCCTCTTGGATTGATCCTTCAATTATGATTGGCTCAATATGTTCTGGGCTAACCTGGCTCGTGATGTCTTGACCAAAAGTGGCTTCAGAGTGGACAGGATTGATCTGATCGATGTCTAAAGCTTGGGGGGTGTTAGTAGCATCAATGAAGGGATTACCCGCAGCGGATGCATCCTGACTCCAAGGAGCCAGTGCTTCGATAAATTGACCTGCACCCTCTCGGTCAATGACTTCCTGCAAAGACTCACCTTCTTTGGCGCTACTACGATATATTTCAACAATTGAGCGTACAAGTCTTGCAATTTCAGTCGACGGAATTCCTTCGGCGATAAATCCAGCGATCTCGGGAAGTTGAGACGTTTTTCCCCCTATCGATATCCGGTAACCATTAAGGTCTCCGACAACGCTGACGTCAAGTGTATGACAGGGCACACAGCATTTTGCGCATCCGTTGATTCCAATTTTCAGCGGACTTTTAAGCTTTATTCCTTCCAGCTCAGAAGAGACATCCAGAGCACTACCAAGGGCATCCTGTTCATGTAGTTCGCACAATTCGCCAATACAGGAAACAGGCTGGTGAAGTCCATCTTGATAATGGCGTACCCCCAATCCCATAGACTGCAGTTCTGATGCCACTAAGGCTGCTTTTTCTGGATTGACGATCAGTGCCAGACGCTGATCCTCAGTTGCTTTGACGGTTACGGAGTCACCATCACAAAGGGCGGCAATTTTCTTAAGCTGAGATGAGTTGTAAATTCCTCCGGGAGCCTCTGTTGATAGCAGAATGCGCCCGTTTCGAAGTTTAAATGTGTTGCTCATAGCTTATCCCCAGAATGCAATGGGTGGATCTGCCTTGTCGATATGAAGGCTCTGTGGGGATATCGGACCCGTCAGTGCGAACTTGAATGGTATGGGCTCAAAGCAGAAGTTTAGGGACTTGGTGAAAAAGAAAAAACCAAAGGATTTCTCCTTTGGTTTTTGATTGATTAGCGTATTGATTAGGTCAGATTTTCCATATAGTCGCGAAGCCTCTGATTCATCATCGCCTTTGAAACCCAAAACGTCTCTGAGAGTTGGTTAACGATATCATGGGAAGCGTCAACTTTTTCAACTTCTCTACGAAGCATTTTGCCAGGAATCAATAACAGACCTGCGAATAGATTCGCGCGGATATCGATGACTTCCTCTGGGCACGAGCGAATGTGTGAAACGTAAGCGCTACCACTTGCAACAAGATATTTGTAAAGCTCTCTAGCAACAAGGAAGCGAAGATAGGGGCGCATCTCGTTTCCATTAAAGAGAACTGAAACCTTAACGTCTGATCCCTGGCCTTCAGTTCTGATTTCGACGGCTTTTGTTAGGGTGGTATCCGCGGTGACTGTGAAATTTGTGAATAATTGACAAATTTCAGGAATATAAATGGGAGCTTCCTCAAACCGTCCGGCAGTCAAAATAGAATCTACCGTCTTTGATATACTCGGACGATCTACGTCAAATAGTTCCTCAAAGGTTGCTCGGGAGTTCTCACCTTGATAACGGGTTGGGTTCTTGAAGAATTCTTTCTTGAGATTTTCGCTTGTACGTCCGCTGAGTCCAAAAGCGCCGTATCCTCGGTATTCAAATACAGCCTCATCAAAGCCTACTTTGCCTGAAGCAATATCGATGAGGAGTCTTTCGTCAATGGAGAGGTGATCTGCGATGGTGCGAAGCGTGGAAAGTGCACGAATATTTTTCTTGCCTTTTTTCCAATGACTGCAGTCTGCCGGATCGTACCCTAGAATGGCGCCAACATCTTGGTCGATCACTTTCACATTGCCTTCGTAGCGAATCTCAAGTGCCTCTTTGCAGAACTTGAAAAGTGTGGCCGCATGTGGGTACCGATTCTCGGCAATCTTCTTCATCGCAACTACCTCCTTGGTATCAAAAAACGGCGCAGACCGTTTGGCGACAATTAAGTGGGGCCACGGCGTCCTGCCACTGGCTTTCTGATCTTGTTGTGAAAAGTCTCTCTATGAAATTAGACAGCACTTCCGGGTGTGATGTCAACTGACGGGCATCTCTCTCAAAGAACTTGGAGTTTCTGGTCTATTCATCCTTGGCACAAGGCGCAATGAGTGAGCAGCTTAAGTGAAACAAAAAACCCATGGAATTCAGCTCCATGGGTTCGTTTAGCAATTGGCTTACTTTTATTTGATTGGCTCAAGGATCGCCATTGTGATGGGTCCAGGCACGTGGCTGGCTTTGCATTTTGTGCCAGTGATCACCTTTTCGAGCAGTGCTCTCGCACGCTCTGGGTTCTCTCGCTCGCGACCTTTCAGTCTCACAACAATTTTTACTTTGTCGCCACGTCCCAAGAACTTCTCGATGGCACTCATCTTGGTCTGGAAATCATGATCGGCGATGTTCAGCTTCAGCTGAATTTCTTTGAGCTCCTGAACAATCTGCTTCTTCTTCGCCTTCTTAAGTTCGTATTGAACCTTTTTGAAGTCCTGAACTCTCATGACCGGGAAGTCTCCTTTGTCACTAATCATGACAAGGTCGAGGCCCGCCTCTTCGGCGCGGGACAAGGCTTCAAGGACAGAGACTATTTCATTTGTTTCTTCGCTGACGAGGCGAACTTTTGTGTAGTTGCGGGCTGCAGCACGATTGATAACTTGCAAAAAAAGAGTCCTCCTGAGGTTTTTAAGAGCGGCCTTTAGCCACTGAATCTAAGAGGCTACCATAATCAGTGGGATCTTGAAAAGTCCGTAAAAAGCGCAG
>CAMDGW010000134.1 GCA_945897695.1 Pseudobacteriovorax antillogorgiicola
TAAGTCAGAGAATTGGTGCTCGAATGTTTTCGAGGCTCTATGAAAACTGCCTTTGTCTCGAAGTCAACGGACCAGACCGTCGACGCCGATAATTCATGTCAGACCAATCTGCAAATTCATGTCGAATCGGATTCATCAATCGATGGTCCATGCAAACGCATTTGTGGGGAGTCGCGCTTGGGACAAATACCTTTGAGCTTGATCCCAAACTTTTCTCCTGCTGCGGTGGTGCAGGACTTGTCGTTGAATCTATCGACCGCATGGAAGCAAGACTTTGTGGACTCACACGACGCTGGCATCTACTGACTAATATATTTCGACAGTCAGGCGTACCTGCGGAGCAATGGCAGGGGTTTTGGAATCAAGTCATGCTAAAGGTTTCAGGCGGCGACAGCTCTGCTGTCGAGCATGAGTTGCGTTACTTTGTGGGAAAGTATTTAGACGCTATGCTTAACTCATCCAAAGGGGAGTTTTTTTCTTCCACTTCGCCAGGATTGGGATCTAGTGTGATCGGACCTTCGGTTATTCCCGTTTTGGCAGCGATTCTGTCATGGCATTTTGAGCGAGTTACCTTGATCGCCAGACCGGGTGAGGTGGCCTTGCCTATTAACCTTTGGCAGGATCTTTTACGAAAGCACCCCAAATCAAATTCTTTAATTCTTTTGGACGCGGCTCAGGATCTGTGGAATGCGTCAAAGCTTGAACCAACCGAGGCTGTGATTGCGTTTGCATATGAACGCAAAATTCCTATTTGGATTCATTTTGGAGCCTATAATAGGACGGCGAATACTTCTGATAACGTCGATACTCGCAGTAAATCTAGATCGTTTAGGAACTCAGTGTCTCGAAGACTTGATGGATTGCGGGGAAAAAGCCCTTTTGAATGGCTTTCTCCCCAGTCGCAAAGCAGACTTTCAGAGATCTGTAAGATTCCTATTGCTGGCATGCCGACCGCCACTATTCCAGAACATATTTAGTCTTTTTGGCAAAACACCAATTCGTAGAAAATAGTTTTGATCCCATCTTTATGGGGCAAATCATTTATTTCCAGTGCGCGCCTGATTAAAGGGTAAAGCAGCTACATCCGATATGCCTCTGTCAATTTAGACAGTTATCGGAGGCTTTTTTTATGCGTCGTCAAAATTTTTTTCAACTCGTGATGATAGCGTCCTTGGCTCCAATTTCTACAATTTCAATTGCAGCTGAACTTGATCCTGTTGGCAAGAAAATCGACAATAGCCAAGTTATGGAGCGAGTGGCACTGATCGGTGTCATCGCAGGCGGGACGGCTGCATCTGGGGTTGCTGTCATCAAGGATACGCAGACCGGACGGACCTATGCCATAAAATCTGGCGACAATCTTCCTGGGGTAAAGCATATCAAGCTGCGCAATATAAAGCGAGAGCTTGCAGTGTTTGATGTTGAGGGCAAGGAGTACCAGGTTCGATTGTCGGTAGGTGGTCACGCCCAAGAGGCAGATGATGAGGCAGATGTAGATGTAGATTTTGATATTGCCCAAGAGGATGACGGGCCTGGCCTTTTTGAGAAATGGAATGGAACGGGTGTTCACGCCTCAGATGATCATGTTGAACATATTGACGCGAGCCGGGCACAGCTAAGTCATAAGACCGTTAGAGACAAAAACAACATCAACGGCGAGGGCAGTGGGCTGAGCAACAATAACGACATGCCTCATACGGACGCTGTAGTGGGTCTCGACGAAAAAGCTAAAACTGATGCTGCAGCAAATCTTCGCAAAGACAAGGCTGAGCCCATTAACGCAATTTTCGATGACTTGACCACAGGAACGACGAAAGACAATAAGCTTGGACGTAAGATTGATGCTGCCAATGCCAATAAAAAGAAAGTCGAGGCTCTGAATGTCAATGGGGCTGTGCGTACAGGAGCGGCAGAATAAGGCCAGCTCCTACCGTTCGAACATTGCTGATCAGGATCTCATGATTACCAATTTTCATTGATGGCAAAGTTAGTTGAATCAAGTCCCGAGCGTGTTCGGGACTTTTTTGTATCTGTTCTTCGATGGCTGAAGCGAGGGCAGCAAGACCATTTTGCAGAAAATCCCTTGATAGTGGTCCTGAGTTTTCGACGACTCGCGGCTCTTTCAAGCTAGCCGTTTGAAGCCTGCCTGTCAGCAGACGGTCTTTTGCCGACTCCAAGCTGAATATGGCTTGGGCATTCACTTGTATTTCACACAAAACCATCGAGCCGCTGCGAAGCCGAAATCGGAGGTTTTCCACAGCCAGGTCAGCCAGAGAGCCCAAGTTGTCTTCAGCTTTCCATTCGTAGCGCGAGCCTCCAAGCACCTCAAGACTAAGCAAGTCAGAGGGCGAGATGACCCCATGAAGGCCAGGAAAAGCTTTTAGCCACAGATCATGAGACAAGGCTTGCCCGATGGCGGGGTGGTCTCCCCTAATTGTCGAGCGGATCACGCCTTTGGCCTGCGCCTCATTCAGCAAAGCAGTCATAAAATCCCAGGATATCCCTAAAAAACTGACGTCTTCAGGCCAATGCGACGAATTGCTAAAGCCAACAACTTCGTCAGGGTCAATGGTAATCGACGTGGCAAACGAGCTCTGAAATCTCTCTCGGGAAATATCAATGCGGTAAGGGCGCACAGCGACGGCTACGTTAAATGAAGGAATTTCGTGGCCTTCGAAAGGCAATGTCACATTGAGTGATAAAAAAGGACTTATCTCAGCAGTGCGCGCGATCAATCCTTTTGCTAAGGCAGTCCCTAGAGCTGAAGAGATTGTGTCTTTGTAGCTTTGAATCAGTGATGGCAAGGTCCAACTCACCAGCCAATTAAGTCCAAAAATAACGTCACATTCTTCAGGATATCTGACTTCAAAATTATCCTCATTCAAGTCGATTGTGGACTCGGAAACCACTAGCTGCACATCGCCTGCTGGCGTGACCGTGGGATGCACAACAACACTCACCGGAATGTCGCCCTGAGGGCTTACGATAGCAGTATTGGTGCAAACTTGCGTGCCGGAGGCATTCATTTCGAGACGTTTGATCAGTCCGCGAAAACTGCGCAAAGATAATTTGAATTGGATGCCATTTGGCATCAAGCTCGTTTGGTGGATTCGCGGCAGAAATGAGTATTCAATTCCTCGCGCAGTGATCGTGCCGAAAGCGTATGGACTGCTCACTGGTGCAGATGACTCTCCTTGAACGGGCTGAGCATCGAAAGCTTCCTGCATGGCCCGCTCAATGGTCGATAGGTCGCCTTTACTAAACTGAAGAAGTAAGCTTTCAGCCACCTCTTCGGCATGAGCCGCAGATCTGTAGGTTAACATCAAGCAAATGATGAGCAAAAATTTCAGGATATTATTCATGGGAAGTGTCATACCATCCGTCGGCTTTTCGACGTTCGTGAATAAGTGCCCACGCAGCGCCGCAAAAAAGTTTTCCGATACCGTTTAAGTCGGCATCATCCATGGTGTTCTCTGCACGAACCACAATGTTGAGTTGGTCGCACTGATGGGCCTGTGCCCGCAGATTTTCTAAGTCTGCTTTTGCCTGGGCGAGCGTGTCGAAAAAAATGACTTTAAAAACTTTGTTACTTTTGTCAGGTGCGACAAAAGATTCGGACTCCGGACGATTAAGTTGGCGTTTTGGCTGAGTGATACTAGGGAACATAGCTTTTCCAGGTTGTCTCTCAGACCTTTCCCTGCTGGTGTCTTGCCCCGTCGGAAGTCTCTGGTTCTGACTACCCGGCTGTCTAGGCTCTTGCCTAGGGTGGCCATGGTCCTGGCGACCATCACCCCTACTATTTTTGTTTCGTCCTCGTCCACGTCGTGCCATGGGTCAAACCTTCCCTGATTAACAGCTAGCCGGCTCCGCATTGATGCGGGCCTGGATGACGCCAAGAATTTCGTCGATCTTGATGCGTTGTTGAGTCGCCGTATCGCGGTCACGGATTGTGACGGTGTTGTCGCTTAGTGATTGCATATCTACAGTTAAACAATAAGGCGTGCCAATCTCGTCATGTCTTGCATAGCGTTTACCGATCGATTGCTGTTCGTCGTAACTAATATTCAGACCTGCACGGCGTAAAGTTTTTACGATTTCACGAGCTTTTTCAGGTAGTCCGTCTTTTTTAACAAGCGGAAGAATAGCTGCTTTGAAAGGTGCAAATTTTGGATGAAGTTTTAAAACCACGCGAGATTTGTCGTTACCCTCATGGTCCACACCTTTTTCCTCGTGGTAGGCATCCAAAAGAAAACAGAGCACACTTCTCGTGAGGCCAGCGGCTGGTTCAACCACGTAGGGCGTATAGCGCCAGCCATTTTTTCCTGTTGCCGGATCCGGCTTGTTTTGGTCGAAATAACTTAACTTCACGCCTGTCGCTTCGGCATGTTTGCTTAGGTCATAATCTGTTCTCGAGGCAATCCCTTCAAGCTCTCCCCATCCCCAGGGATAGAGATACTCGACGTCGTAACACTCGTCACTGTAGTGGGCGAGTTCATCGTCTTCGTGAGACCTTAGGCGGAAATTTCCACCGGCATTAGCGTAGCGCTTATACCAAGCCATGCGCTCACCGCACCAATATTTCATCCATTCCCCTTGGGTGCCAGGTTCGCAGAAAAACTCCATCTCCATCTGTTCGAACTCGCAGGAACGAAAAATAAAGTGTTCGACCACGATTTCGTTACGGAAGCTTTTACCCATCTGTGCGATGCCAAAGGGGACTTTCATCGACATTGATTGCTGTACGTTTAAAAATTGCACGAACATGGCTTGAGCAGTTTCAGGTCGCAAGTATACGGCTGCTTTTGATGCAACCTCCTCAACCGCCGCACGTTTTTGTTCTGGAGTCATCTCTGGCGTCAGGGCAGCCAGCATGTCGCCGGTGGGGTCAACAGGCCCAAGGCTTGTACGGAACATGAGGTTGAACTGGCGTTCAGCACTAAGGTTTGGACACGAGCAAACAGGGCAAACATAGCCTTTTTCAGATACGGTGCCTTTTAACTTTTCGCCGGAGGTTTTTCCGCCTTTGTGAAACGTTAGCTCGGTTCCTGGTTTGTGCTGAGGGGCTTTGTCGGCGCGAAACCGTTCACGGCAGTTTAGGCAGTCGACCAACGGGTCGGAAAATCCGGAAAGGTGCCCAGAGGTTTGCCAAACTTTTGGGTGCATCATGATGCTAGCATCGATGCCCACGATATCTTCGCGCTCATAGACCATAGCGCGCCACCATTCATTGGCAATGTTTCGCTTAAGCTCAACCCCAAGAGGGCCATAGTCGTAGCAGCTTCTTAGGCCTCCGTAGATTTCAGAGCTTTGGAAAATGAATCCCCTTCGCTTGCAGAGGGACACGATCTTGGCCATGGTGTCGTGAGAGGTTTCTTGAGACATGCGAGGCAACCTTGAAGTCTAAAAAATAATCAAATCCCGTTTCATTACAACTATTTGTGGGTCACGGGTCAACGATTGTTATACAGCTACTTGGAAATGGAAACAAAAAAAGAGGGGTGGTGCCATACCGTAAGCTGGTTTCCTTAAGGACTTCCTTGGGGCGGGGGATACTCGGTTCTTAAATTAGGCAAGGTGCTGTTTATCTTGAGTTTTGAAGTACGGCACTATAGGATGAACCATGCTGGTCAATAGACTGAGGCTACGATCCCATATGGTGGGGATCGATTTTTATTTCAGGAGTTCCCAACATGAGCAAGCGCATTGCATCCGCAAAGAAAACAAATGGAAAATCTGCCGCCGCGAAGGCCTCTTTTTCCGACTACAAGGTTAAAGACATCGGTCTTGCCGAATGGGGGCGTAAGGAAATTGAAATTGCTGAAAAAGAAATGCCAGGACTTATGGCGTTGCGCAAGGAGTTCGGGAACAAAAAGCCTTTGAAAGGTGCGCGTATTGCTGGCTGTCTTCATATGACCATTCAAACGGCTGTGCTGATTGAAACTTTGATTGAGCTCGGAGCTGAAGTACGCTGGTCAAGCTGTAACATCTACTCCACCCAGGATCATTCAGCAGCTGCAATTGCGGCTGCAGGCGTGCCAGTGTTTGCATGGAAAGGCGAAACGCTGAAGGAATACGATTGGTGCATTGAGCAGACATTGATGTTTGGTGATAAGCCTCTAAACATGATTTTGGATGACGGTGGCGACCTCACGATCTTGGTTCATGAGAAATATCCAAATCTGCTGAAGCATATCAAAGGCATTTCTGAAGAAACCACGACTGGCGTTCATCGCCTTTACCAGATGTTGGAAAAAGGAAAACTCAAGGTTCCTGCGATCAATGTTAATGACTCTGTCACTAAATCCAAATTTGATAACCTTTACGGCTGCCGTGAATCATTGGCCGACGGTCTTAAGCGCGCTACCGACGTGATGGTTGCAGGCAAAGTTGTTGTGGTTGCCGGTTATGGCGACGTGGGCAAAGGCAGCGCTCAGTCCATGCGCGGGCTTGGTGCACGAGTTCTGATCACGGAAATCGATCCAATCTGTGCTTTGCAGGCGGCCATGGAAGGGTTTGAAGTGACGACGATGGAAGATGCCGCTCCTATGGCCGACATTTTTGTGACGGCAACAGGTTGCGACAGTGTGATCAATGACAAACACTTCAAGCAGATGAAAGACAACGCTATTGTCTGTAACATTGGACATTTTGACAGTGAAGTCGACGTGGCGTGGCTTGAGAAAAACTGCAAGCAAGAGATTAATATCAAGCCTCAAGTTGACCAGTTTGTCATGTCATCGGGTCGCTCTATTATCTTGCTTGCACGCGGTCGACTGATGAACTTAGGTTGTGCAAATGGTCATCCAAGCTTTGTGATGTCAAACAGCTTCACTAACCAGACCATGGCCCAGATCGAACTATGGTGCAATCCT
>CAMDGW010000135.1 GCA_945897695.1 Pseudobacteriovorax antillogorgiicola
CAAGGCCGTGACCGTTAAAGTGCGGTCTGGCATCGATCGTTCGTTTGTTATGACTGTGATCGCTTTTGTGACTTTGCCCGAGTAATCCGTAGTGTCAAAAAGAACTTCAATTACCCCCGATTCGCCAGGAGCAAAAGATTTTCCTTTGGCAGCATCAACTGTAGCGCAGTTGCATGATGCCTGAACACCCTGGATCGAAAGAGTGCCCTTACCGATATTTTTAAAAGAGAACTTTGCAGGTAGCTTCTGACCGCGCTTAACCATCCCGAAGTCGATTAAGGGTTTTTCAAATGAGATGACTCCGGAAGGCTCGTTGGTTAAGCGATTATTTTTGCTTGCAGCTCGTGCCTCAGCCGCTCGAGACGCAGCAAATGATGAATTTTCAATAGTGACCAAGGTTAAACCAATGATCAAACATGACAGCAGGTTAGTCGTCATCGTTGTCTCCAGGATTTCAGGCAGAGGACCTATGGTAACTCAGCTTCCTGATATCGGCAAGGTTTGCCTGTTAAGTCGCAGGTTTAACAGCCGATCTTGCATCTAGGCAGTTGGAGATTTGAGACCGATGGGTGGAGTTTCATTTTATTCAGAAATCAAGGAGTGGGTGGCCGAGCTGATGGCGATTCACCCAGCCATATTCATTTTCTCCCTGATTTGGGTGGTTGCGCTTTTTAGCAGCTTGAGGGGGGTGGACCGCCGCGACGAGGTGGCCCATCTCACCTATGCGACAGCCTTTATGGGTATGGCGGTTTTCATGTTTGTTTTGGCAAATGGCCCATTGTCTGGAAGGACCAATCCAGCTGCAACTGTCATGTTCTGTACCCTGACGCCGCTTATTGCTGCGCTTAGGTGGGGACTGCAAAGACGTGTGAGCGCGCTGGAGTTTGTCGAACTGAAAAATAAAGCTAACAAGAAATAAATTTGAGGAGAAACTCAATGGCAAAGCCAAGTGGTAAAGATTCGAGTTCCAATAAATACGTTGTCTTGAGGATTTATCCCAAACAAAGATTTGCAAATTTTTTTCTAACATTTTTGGTTTTGATATTCATATCGGCCCTCATTGCCTTCAATGCAATAAAACTTCATCATTCGCATGATATAGGCGTTGGCATCACAGGGCTAATTATAGGCTTACTTCTGTGCCTGCTGCCCTTGTCAGAGCAATGGGCCTACGCACCATGGCAGGATGCACCACGAAAATTGGAGCAAGAAACTCGGGATTAATTAAGCTGCCCATACTTACAGACTTTAGCCTTGAAGCGTCCGTTTATGAAGGAGGTCTTATTAACCTTTGCAAGGACGGCTCCTTCGATAACTTCCTTTGTCATTTTTGTGATTTTAACCTTTCCGGATGTCGCAAACTTATATTGCTCATCTGTGGGCTTAGATGGGTCAAAAAAAGCCACGGCCGCCTGGCGCTCAGTTTTGCGATAACTAAACATATCATTAGCGGTCTCTAGTCGATCCGACGGTGCTCCGATTTTCATTTCGCCCATCTTGCCGTCGATGGCCACAGCAACCTCACGTGCATCAGGCAATTGGTCGCCCGTATCAGGGCAGGCGTGTTTTGGTTTTCCAGTGGCCAGAACGATCATAATCTCTTGGCCCTCAGCCAGCTTAGCCTCGGGGTTTGTATAAGCATACGCATAGATCCATTCCACTCCAGAAATATTGCCTTTTGCGGACGATTTTGAATAATTTTTTAAGTCGTAAAGGCTTTTGCATGTAGAAAGGTGCATTGCCATTATTAGGAATAAAATCGACGATTTTACTATTTTAGCTATTTTGACTGGCATCAATCCACCGCGGCAAAAACGACCTATCAATTTTTGTGACAAATTACCGATTATTCTAGCAGATTTTTCGGAGGAGGATGACTTGTTAAGAGTGTGTCCGATAATTTTTTTGGCCTTGATGGTCCTTACGACCGCTTGTGCCACTTCGCAAAGGGTTGTCGAAAAGACAATGCTTTCCGGTCCGGTGCATTCAAAAATCATTGCATTGGAGCCGGAATTAACGCGTTTTTCCGGCAAGGGTCCTTTTTTTGTTACAGAGAAGATTGGACGGGAGCTGTCGGTTGATATCGATAATACTATGGTCATTGATCACTTTTATGCTGAAAGTCCCGACAAGCTGCCCGTGGTATTGATAACACACGGTAATTATTCAAGCCGAAATGCGCATAATGCGCAGGCTAGATTATTGGCGTCATGGGGTTTTCATGTTGTTGTCAGTGATCTTCCGAACCGTAATCAATGGCTTGAAAATTCTAAGCGTCTGAAAAATTTAGCTGAGCTTCTTTACCGGTTACCAGGGGTTTTGGGTCCGAACGCCGACAACAGTCGTATGATCCTAGTGGGACACTCATTTGGCGGCAGTGCTTCGATTGTGGCTGCGAGTCGTGGCGCTCCAGTGATGGGTGTAGTTTTGCTAGATCCAGCCCTTGTCCACAAACAAGTGATTAATGATATGAAATCCCTAGATCTCCCCGTTGTATTGCTCGGCGCTGATAAAAGCGTTTTTACGTCACGTGGTCGGGATCGTTTTTGGAAGAATATCGGTGGTGAAATTGTAGAGATTAGTGTGCCAAGTGCAACTCATGATGACGCGCAGGGACCCAGTATGTTTGCGCGTTCAGCTCTAGGTGTAGATCCATTTACTTCAAAAGGGAATCAAAAGATTTTTAGGTCTGTGCTAACAGTCGCTGTATTGGGTATCGCGACGAGTGGCACCTTAGACTTTCCTTTCAGCATTTTTGAAAGAGAGGAGCAGAGCGGAGTTCTCACTGATGTCAAATTTCGTTCAAAATTGAGTGCATCAACTGAATGAAACTTGGTTCAAGATTTTTTTCTGAGGGTTTCGGGGATCGCCACGCGGTTTATAATATTGTGGCGATTTCGCAAGATCGTTACGTCTTCGCATAGAATAAACCATTCAAGGTCTCTTACTATTTCCAAATTAATTCTTAGTTGTTGTAAGGTTTTCAGTGCCAATAAATGCCCGGGGTAAACCAGCAATGAAAGTCGGCAGATAAACTTAGTAAGCTCGGTTGAGAGCTGCTCAGTTGATTCGCCATTAGCTGAATTTGCTATGTCAGCCCAGGCTGCCCGTTCATGTGAAGTTAGATTTGAAACCCATTTTGCAAGTTTGGCCGGATTTTTCGACGAAGATTCAGTGCCGATCAATGGCAGAATGGACTTTGTAATTTCATGCAGAACGCTAAGACTCCAGCCCCATGTGGGAATGGAAAGTCGCTCGGCGAGCATTCGAACAGAGAAAAGCCAAGGGCCGTTAATAATTGATTGTGCAAGGGGAGCAGAGACCTCTGGTATCATATGGACCCCGCGAGCTTCTACAATAGACTTTGTCGGTTTTGGCAAAACTACTGAATTTTTCACGGCAGTGGCAATTGCTTGCTCAACGGGAGAGTTTGCCGAAAGTATAGGCGCATGGTGACTTGCGGCGCCATTGACTTGAGCAAGTTCGTTGATTTTTCCGCCAACGATGCACAATGCTTGGCCTAGCTTTTTCATGGTAGGACTTAGCTGCGTTAGTGCGCACTCTATATCCTGTTGGTTTAACGTGATGGCTCCATAGGATGCCCTTCGTTCTCCGCTGATTTCCCATGAGTGCTTGATTGTGTCTGGTAATGCATCGCGAGAGCTAAGAATCGTTGCCACTCGCCATGAAAAATCAGGATTGTCGCCGTTTGCACTCAGGCTCCATAGATTAGATAGGTCTTTGTTAGTAAACGGGCGAGATAGGCCACTTTTGACGATTAGGGTTGTGGCAAAAGTAGTTTGACCTGACGCGGTTGCGTTACGTGCAATGGCCTGGAGGAGTCCATCAGGCAGATTTCTGCAGTTTGTAAGATAGTTTTCGACGGTTTCCTGGGAGGCAAGGACGCCATCCTGGGCAAGCCGCAGTGCTGAAAGTGCGCGTTTGCGTTCGCGGTCTAACAGTAATGTAGTGTTTTTGATCCACTGAGTGGATGTTTTCAACAAGTCTCGCCACGTCCAGGGCGTATTGGCTGAGACTGAGTCTGGATGTGCCATTAGTCTTTGAGCATTCCAGAGAAGAGACTCCCCCAGCCGTGGATTGGTTACGTATTTATGCAGTTGCGCTGTGGCGAGCAGGTATTGTTCAGTAAAATTTTTCGGCTCAATGTTACTTGCTGCATGCCATAGAGCGCCATCAATATCTGGACCGTGAAAAATTACCGCATTATCTAGTAGTGGCTTGAAAAGTCCTGGCAGGGATGGTGCAAGGTCACGATGGTGCATGATCAGATCGCCAACCAGTCTCCAACCCTCCGGATTTTTGGGAACCCATTGCAGCACGGATTTGAGTAGCATGTCCAGTGATGACCGGTTGGGGTCTCGGACGGCTCCAGTCTTCCGACTGTTATCACAGAAAGTTGAGATTAGCTTGAGACGATCTTTCCACTCAGGTGTGTTGTCAATCTTCACCAGGTAATTATTTTTATTTCTATCGACAACGTTGCTTTCGAATCTGAGTAGCAGCTGGACTGCTGTGTCGTGCTCTGGGCTTCCATGTGCGAGCAATTGAAATAATTCCTTGGCATCTTCGGTATAGCCAATTCCAAGTGCGAGTTCACCCGCCCTGATAATCAATTGATTTTTGGTTAGAGCAAAGTGTCTTTTATTTCCAAATGCATCTAAGATTTTGACCCGATGCCGTCTGAAATACATCCAAGCGGCAGTCTTATCGGAGGTCATTGCTACGCGAAGAAATATGTGAGTCATTTCTATGCCGCTCAGCTTTGACTCATCAGTTTCGCGAGCGATCACCCAGTACAAATGATCAAGGTGCTGCTCTGGTGCATGCTCGACGATGAAGTCGCGGAGTTTTGGATGCAAATACCAATAAAACCCTTTTAGTCCTGAAGACATAAGGCGTGTGAAGATATCGAGTGTTTCCGCGGGCTGGGCTTGAACGAATGCTGTTTCAAGGAGACGAGCTGCTTTTAACGGACTCGGGCCCAGGTTGAAATCCTGCCATAACAAATCGGAAATAACGTGCCATGGAGCACCGGCACCGATTAGGTGGCGCATTTGTGGTGTGAGTCTTGACGGGTCATGATCCGCATACTCATCGGCTCGGCCGTCCACTGAATTTCGCAGGCCTGCATTGGTGGCTGGTGAGTTAAGTCCAAGAGACCTGGCAACTTCATCTTGCACCAGCGCAAGTGTCTCTGGCGTAAGATGATGCCAACGGCTTAGGCGCACGAGTGCGAGTGTCGTGCGACTTAGCGCCCCCAGCGATCTTTTAGATTCCGGACCACTCATATTTGAAATGAATATCCAACATGCAAATAAGTTTGAGATTTTCTCAAGTAATTATAGCATGGCGGCTTGTGGATCGCGAAAAATCCAGTGATTTTCAAATCTTAAAGTAATCTTTGGCGTCAATACCGTACTTCTCGAGTTTTCTGAGAAGGGTGACTTTTGTCATTTGTGTCGCCTCGGCGGTCTGATTGATTCTCCCGCGGTAGGCTGTCAACGCCTTGATAATGAATTCTTTTTCAAAACGTTCCCGCAGCAGGGGGAAGTTCAATTCCTGTCCGTCTGGGATGAGGCTGCCCGTATCGTTGGTCCTCTGATTCTTAAAACTTTGACTCGTGGCTATATCTATATTGGAGGTGGGAGCCTGTTTTACAATTTCTGCAGAACGCATAGGTGGTGGAGGTGGTATGACCATGCCCTGTGAGCTGGACTGGAGATCAAATGACTCCGCTTGAAGAGTCTCCCCTGATTCCATGATGAATGCTCGTTCCATGGCATTTTCAAGCTCGCGAATGTTACCAGGCCAACTGTGAGCAAGGAGCAGGCCCATAGCCTGTTCGCTCAAGCCAGTAATTTTTCTTTTGTGAGACTTGTTGAATTTCTTAATGAGGAACTGACAGAGTAGATGAATATCATCTTTGCGATCTCGCAATGGTGGCAGTGTGATGGGTAAAACATTCAAACGGAAAAATAAATCTGAGCGGAATTCCCCTCTTTCAACCATCTTTTCAAGCGGTTTATGAGTGGCGGCAACGATGCGGAGGTCTGCCTTGATTTCCTGATTACTGCCAACGGGAGAATAAGAGCGTTCTTGAAGAACTCGCAGAAGTTTAACTTGAATAGCTGGGCTAATGTCACCAATTTCATCAAGAAATAGGGTTCCTCCTTCAGCCTGACCAAATTTGCCGATCTTACGCTTATCAGCTCCAGTGAAGGCGCCTTTTTCGTGTCCAAAAAGTTCACTTTCGATGAGGGATTCAGGAATCGCTGCGCAGTTTATGGCAACGAAGGGGCTGTGTTTGCGCTGGCTATTAAAATGAAGTGCGCGCGCTACTAATTCCTTGCCGGTTCCGCTTTCACCGCGAATAAGAACGGAGGTGTCGACGCGGGCTAGTTTATAGATCACATCAAAAACTTGCTTAAGTTGGAAGCTGCCTCCCACGATAGCTCGACCCTCATCGAATTCAAGTTTAGGGGCCGAAAAGCTTGCTTCAAGAATCATATTGTTTGCAGAGGTTGCCTTGTCCAGCAGTTTAGTCAGGCGATCTGGATCAACAGGTTTTTGTAGGTAATCGTAGGCACCGTACTTTATGGCGGTAATTGCGTCATTCATGTTGGAATACGCCGTTGCGATCAAACAAAAAATGGATGGATTGATCGCTTTGATTTTTTCAAGAGCATCCAAGCCATTCAATTTCTTCGGCGGTAAGAAATTTGTTCATTTCTGCCAAGGAGTCTTCCAAGGTTAATTTGCTGCCCTCAGCTTGATTACGTCCACGCGCCTTTACGGCAACATC
>CAMDGW010000136.1 GCA_945897695.1 Pseudobacteriovorax antillogorgiicola
GTATCTGGGCGTAAGCCTGTTAGATTCACAAGAAAACGTGTTAGTAGCGGAACATTTTCTAGGTAGGAGACTGAAACTTTAGCATCTTCTGCAGGAATTGATGTAAACACAATGACCCGCCTGGAGGTATCAACTGAAAAATCACGGCCGACAGTTTGCGCCACTCCATTTACACTCACGGCAAGTGTGTCAGGCGCAGGAATGGCGCTGATCCCTACCTCTTTAAACATTGGTATTGCGCTGTGGGTATAAGAAAAGGATATCTTTTGCCCATTTTTTAATGATGCTGGATCAATGGTTACAACATTGCCATTCACCGAAACAACACCCGAAGTGGAGACGGGAACTCCATCCACAGCGACTTCAAATCGGCTCATATCAGGGGATGCTGACAAGAAAAACTGGCGTTTGATAATCCTCTTTACGTCCGTTGACACCTGCTTCAGATAATTGGCATATCCGTTTGTGGCATCAAAATCATGGCAGATTGATCCCGCCGATCCGCCTGTAGCCATGGTTGCTTCAACATACATTGACCCCTTGCCCGCGGCATCAGGACAAGTTCCATCCTTATCAACGATCGCATACATCCGCGCCTCATCAGCTGTCCTAATACTTCGCAAAAAATTAACCATCTCCGTACTGTTTTTTCCGATGACGTTTCTGCAGCGATCCTGTTCTCCAGGGGCTGATCCGCAGTTTTCTTCATCACTTAAAAACAACACTCCAACCGAAGATCCAGGTCTGATCCAGGATCGAATCGAGCCATTGCATTGGCCTTTTAGAGCCTGAATAGCCATTGGAAAGCCCTGCTCAGTATTCCGACGATCAACAGGTTTTTTGACTGCGTCTGCAAATTTTTGATCTGGATTAGCATCTGTTTTTTTAATTAGATTTGATGTGGATACGCAGGGGTCAGACATGGAAATTACCGCAATTTGCCAATTACTGTCCTTTACGTCAGATATGAGGGAAGCCAGACCCTTGCCAACCATGGCCTGCTCCTCTGACATAGAGCGCGAGTCATCGACCACGACTAGAAGATCCAAATAACCAGCCTCGCTCAACTGAAACTCTTCTTTGGAAAATTTTGCATTGTGTCCTTGTGCATAGCTATGATCGTAGCGCTGGCGACGAACTTGTCTCTGTAGCACTTGGCTAGGACTTTTCTCGGCCTGTTTCACTTCAAAGGATGTGTATCGGCCGCCGTCTTTGATGGTCACAGCGCCCGGAATGATTTCTGAAGATCGGAAGCTATAAACCTGGTTACTCAGAGCGTCGTAGGACTTTTTTGCGCCACTAGCAAAGTTTGCTTCCTGGTTGCAACCAGCAGTCAAGTAGACTGCCGACAACGCTAACGCGCCATTAAACATGTAGCTTCGCATAAACGTATTTCCTCTAAAATGGACCGGCACAACCACCGGTACACTCATGGTTTTCGTCGGGTACCAAAAAACCTTTAGATGAAAGTTTAATTTCCTAATTTTTTTAATTAAAAACAGGTTATTGCAATCCTTCTAAAGCCATTCAATACCTGAGGCCCTACCGGGTAACACCTGGAAGCGCCTTGATCTTAGTCGGTGAGCCAAAGTGTTTAAATGCCTGAATTTTATGCGATAAATACCCCGGATCCCGTAAAGCGGGCTAATGACTATAACCCGGTTGCCAACCCCCCCTTGGTCCGTGGTAAAAGCCCAAGAGTAAAGGCTTTTACGGCATTCTACTGGTGGGGTCTCTAGGAGCTTTCCACACTTTTTCCACAAACCTTAACGGGACAAAATAAATGACAACCAAAAACAAGGCTTTAGAATCATGGGTCACAGAGGTTGCGGCCCTCACTAAACCAGACAAAATTCACTGGTGTGACGGAAGCGAAACCGAAAAAAAGACGATTATCACTGAAATGGTAAAAGCGGGTTCCCTCATTCCCCTGAACGAACAAAGTCACCCTGGTTGCTATCTCCACCGATCCGATCCAAGTGACGTAGCCCGCACAGAGCACCTCACTTTTGTCTGCAGCAAGAATAAGGATGACGCTGGTCCCAACAACAACTGGCTAGACCCAAAAGAGGGTCACACAAAAATCGACGCTCTTTTTGCTGGCTGCATGAAGGGCCGAACTATGTATGTGATCCCATACTGCATGGGACCAATTGATTCTCCGCTAGCGCGCTGTGGCGTTGAAATATCTGATAGCCCCTACGTGGTAATCAACATGCGGATTATGACTCGCATGGGGAATCAAGCTTTAGCTCGCATTGAGCGTGAAGGAATATTTGTCAAAGGATTACACTCTACGGGCGATCTATCACCAGAACGCCGCTTCATTATGCATTTCCCGGAGGAGTTAACGATAAAATCTATCGGCTCTGGTTATGGCGGCAACGCGCTGCTTGGAAAAAAATGTCACGCACTTCGACTTGGTTCCTGGCAGGCAAAAACCGAAGGCTGGTTGGCAGAGCACATGCTCATTGTCGGTATTGAAAATCCACAAGGCGAGCGTCATTACGTCGCTGCAGCCTTCCCATCCGCCTGCGGTAAAACCAACCTGGCAATGCTCATCCCTCCCCAAGTTTACCGTGAAAAGGGTTGGAAGGTGTTTACAGTTGGTGACGACATCGCTTGGATTCACCCAGGAAAAGACGGCAGGCTTTATGCCATCAACCCTGAAGCAGGTTACTTCGGCGTTGCGCCCGGTACCGCCGCAGGCACAAACCCAACAGCCTTAAACATGCTTAATAAAGACGCCATCTTTACCAACGTTGCCGTTACCAAAGACATGCAGCCTTGGTGGGAAGGCCTTACTAAATCAGCTCCAGAAGGCTTGACCGATTGGCAGGGACGCCATTGGGAAGCTGGTAAAGGCCCAGCTGCCCATCCAAATAGCCGCTTTACTGTTTCAGCAAAACAGTGCGGAAGCTACACGCCAGCAGCGGAAGAGCCTGCAGGCGTGCCCCTATCTGCAATTGTCTTCGGAGGCCGCCGCAAGGAGCTAGCACCGCTGGTTGTGGAATCTGTTTCCTGGGCTCACGGTGTGTTTATGGGCGCCTCAGTCGCCTCGGAAACTACTGCAGCTGCGACCGGTGCCGTCGGCGTGGTGCGCAGAGACCCAATGGCCATGCAGCCATTCTGCGGCTACAATTTTGGGGACTACTGGAGCCACTGGCTATCTATTGGAAAAAAGCACAACAACCTTCCAAAAATTTTCCACGTAAATTGGTTTCGCCAAGACAAGGCTGGGAAATTTATGTGGCCAGGCTTTGGGGACAACATGCGAGTCCTCGAATGGATTTTAAAACGCTGCGCTGGTAAAGGCGAAGCCGTGCGAACTCCAATCGGTTACCTACCAACAACTGATGCTATAAATACTGATGGCACAGGGCTTACCACCGAAACTATGCGTGAGCTTCTCTCCATTGAAGCTCCAGCATGGAAATCTGAGATGAATGGTATTAAAGAATACTTTGATAAGTTTGGAACTAGGATGCCTACCGAATTAATATCGGAGCACAAGAGGATCACCAACGAGCTAAATAGCTAAACAAAATAGCCGGCCCCCAGAGGGCCGGCTATTTTTTTATCCGAATTAAATATCGAAAATTTTGCCAGGATTTAGAATCCCCTTTGGATCAAACATGGCCTTGGTTTTTTTCATCCAGGCAACTTCCGCAGCCGTCCTTGTGAAGTGAAGATCTTTTTTCTTAGTAAGCCCAATTCCGTGTTCAGCGGAAATACTGCCTTTAAACTTCGAAAGAAGCTTAAATACGTCTTCTTCAATAGCCCGCGCCTCCAGCTGAAACTCCCTGCTATCGCGGCTTTTCGGCGAAACATAATTGATATGTAAATTTCCGTCCCCAATGTGGCCAAATAAGACTAGATCCATGTTTTTTGGATTTTTTGAGGCCAAAAGCTCCTCTAGGGCTTTGACAAAATCATCAAGTTTATCAATCGCAAGCGAAATGTCGTTTTTAAGAACCTGACCGTGGGCAGCCAAGGATTCTGTGATGTTTTCTCGAAGTCCCCAGAACTCTTTAAACTGTACTGAATTTGCTGCAATGGCGGCATCTGTAATCAGGCCATCTTCAAAAAGTTTTTCTAGTAGCGTTTCAATTTCGGGCTCTAAACCAGGTTGCTCAACTTCCAGCAAAACATAGAAGGGAGCAATATCTTGAAAAGGGGTGCGCGCTCCGGGAAGGTGCTTTAATACAATCCGGTGAGCAACCTCGGTAAAGAACTCAAACGCTGTGATTGATACCCCAGCAAGACTGGCTCGGGTCAAAATCTGAGGAATCTTAGTAAAGTTGTCTGTCGCCATAATCGCGATTTGAAGATTTCTTGGTTTAGGCACTAGCCTTAATACCGCCTTGGTCACAATTCCCAAGGTACCTTCGCTACCAATAAAAAGATGCTTTAAGTCATATCCTGAATTATTTTTGCGAAGTGCTACATTCATATCAAGGACCTCACCGTTGGCGAGTACCACCTCAATACCCAAGACCTGCTCTCTCGTACCACCATATCGAATCAGTTTTACGCCGCCGGCATTGGTTGCAATGTTGCCACCTATTTGACAGCTGCCTTTTGAGGCAAGATCTAAAGGGAAAAATAAACTCTGAGCTTTTGCAGCTTCCTGCAATGCTTCAGTCGTTACGCCAGCTTCTGCCGTTACGGTAAGACCAACAGTATCGACATCCAAAATCTTGTTCATCCTCGACAAATTTATGACCACCTCGCCAGCTGAGGCCACAGCACCAGCACATAAACCCGTGCGTCCACCTGAGGGGGTTACTGCAAGGTTATTTGAGTCACAGTAAGCCAGCAATGTGCTGACCTCTTTGGTTGATGCCGGCTTAACAATACACATAGGCTTTGGTTCAAATACTTTTGTCCAGTCTGTTCCCCAAACCTTTAAATCTGATGGATCAGTGAGAACATTGCTTTCGCCAACTATGGATCTAAAAAATTTAAGGGCATCCTGTGGAGAAACCTTTGGAGAGAGATGTTCGTGAGACATAGTCTTAAAGTTCCTGTAAAGATAATTTAATAATGATTGCGAATAGCCAAAAAAATCATTACCACAAGAGCCTAGCACATCTTATCGTAAGATGGTGCCATCTTCTCAGCGATTTTGGAGGTTCTCCGTGGCCGCACTCGTTCGAGATATTTATCAAGATATCAGCAATAATCCGTCAAACGATCGGCTCTGGAACGCCCACATATGGCAGGGACCAACGCAGTCTGACGTTGCAACTTGGCAAGCGCAAGGCTTCGGTGTCTATCAGGGAAAAATAAGAACCGTACTCAGCCGTGATGGTCGCATTCAAATGCTCCACTCAGACCGCCTCACAGCCTTTGATCGACTGATCGACTACGTACCCTGTAAGGGTGTCATACTCTCTACCATTTCAAAATTCTGGCTTGAAGAGGCCTCAAAACAAGTGCCCACACACTTTATCCAAGGGCTAGGGCCAAGAGCTCTTTTAACGGAAAACTTGCGACCCATAAAAGCTGAAGTTGTAGTCCGCGGCTATCTTGCTGGATCACTACTTAGAGCCTATCTAGCTGGCGAGAGAGTTTTTTGTGGAGTTAGTCTTCCTGACGGCCTTGCTCCCTATCAACGGCTACCAGAACCAATCATTACACCAACAACAAAAGCTGCCGCTTTTGAACATGATGAGAGCATTTCAAGAGAAGAACTTCTGAAAAAAGGCATCTGTTCACTAAACGAGTGGGACCAGATTAGTGCTATGGCACTAAAAGTCTACAGCCTTGGCACCAAGATTCTTGCCCAAAAAGAATGGATCCTGGTGGACACAAAATACGAATTTGGAAAAAATCAATCGGGGGAAATAAAACTGATTGACGAGGTACATACGCCAGACAGTAGCCGCCTTTGGCTAGCTGCGACTTTTGATGAACGTCTGAGTCAGGGCCTTGCACCTGAGATGCTTGATAAAGAAGTCATTCGCCGCTGGCTATTAGACCAGGGTTTTTCCGGATATGGAGACGTACCTGCCGTACCGAGGAGCCTTTTGATTGAGCTTGGCAAAATATATCTTACAGTCGCAGAGACGCTTACTGGCAGGCCGCTATTTGCTCCATAATTTTTTTGATCATCCATTCTGGATCATCAAATGCGATTTCATGTCCGGCTGATGGGTGAACTACTAGCTCCGCATTTTTAATGCTCTTTTGGATAAAGTCACTGTTTTTAGGATCTACAAAGTAATCTTTTTCACCTTTAATCACCATAACGGGACAGCGAATTGCTGCCATTTCGGATAGGCCACTAAATTTTTTAGCTGCTGCTAACTGAGCCCACAAATGAGCAACTTTTACTTTTGATTGAAAATCTATTTTTTGCCATTTTTCGGCGAATTCAGCTTTCCTTAGAGCGGACGTTTCTCGTCCAAGAATCACGTCGGCAAGTTTTCCGTGGCCCTTGCGTGATCGTGAAAGAACCCAACCGATTGCAAAGATGGCTCGCCGCGAAAGACGCGTCATCTTAGACGATGCGACACTAGAATTAATAATCATCAAACTTTTCAAGAGCTGCGGTTTCATGGCGGCAAGAC
>CAMDGW010000137.1 GCA_945897695.1 Pseudobacteriovorax antillogorgiicola
AGACCGGGGATTTTTAATCATCTGTAAATTAATCAGATTCCAGATGTTTTAACTTTCGCAGAGTCACCACGGAATTGGTAAACAGTATTCATTTCCGAGCTCTTCACGACCGTTTCAACTTTAAATTTAGCCTGGAGGGAGACCATACCAATTGGATCTTCAGCCGTACCGCCATTCACAGTTGTTACGTTGTCTACATTGTAGTTAACGGTGTAACCCCAAAGAACATCTACGTTGCTCGGAAGGATCGTCACTGTTTCGAGGTACTTGCCTTTACCGTTATAGCTTCCACCGTACTGGTGAACAGCTGTCAAAGTTACGTCATAGACGGTCATTCCAAATCCATTTGTTCCCCAAAGACGAACGCTTTCGCTTTCAAGATCAGAAAATCCAGCAAGAGCTGCACTTGTTGTCAGGCCTTGAGGAAGTGCATTAGCAAAGTTGTACTTAACGTTTGCGACTGGTTTGTTTGCCGCAATGACAGCCCATGCTTTTTTGCCCAAGTTGATGACCTGATCTATGACAACGGTCTCATCACTGAAAGCAGATGCTTGTGGGAATACGTTGATGCGATCAATCATTGCAAATGCATCGGCTGGTGTGTTGACGACTTCATAGTGCATGGTGATCGTGTCGGCTTCAGATGCTGCTAGAGCCATGCTGGACGCCGATAGTGTGATTCCTGCCAATAGTGCCAATGCTTTCATTCGTACCTCCCAAAGTTGCCTCGTAAGACGAAGCGGGTTGATGGTCCGTTCAGGAATGGATCCCTGACGGCGAGATCTCGAGTCCGCGAGATCTCGTCACAGGCTGGCTGGCCAGCCACATGACTGGCCAGAGATTAAAATATTTCATAAAATAAAGTCAATAAACAAATTCGCGGGGTTATAAATGTCTGCATAGCAATTACGAACACTTAGGTTTTTGCTTTATCAATTTATTTTAAAGATTATTATGGACGCCGGTTAAAGCCAGAACTGACGCGACTTTGAAGGAATTCTGTGAACATTCTCATCATTCAGCTTAGACAGCTTGGAGATATTCTACTAACAACGCCTGTTATCCGGGCACTTAGAGACCATGCCCCCGAAATCAACGTCGATGTGCTCACATATCCAATGGGGCGTTTGATCATCCCGCGCAACCCTTTGGTTCGACGCCATCTCATCGCGCCACAAAAAGGCGTTTTAGATTCATTGCGTTTCGTGCGTCAGCTTCAAAAGTACCGCTATGATGCAGTGATTGACTTTATGTCCACGCCGCGTAGTGCCTTGCTGTCAAGGCTGGTGAAGGCAAAGACTAGAATTTCATTTGATTCCGGTCGCCGGCGTTTTTTTACACATGTTGTTCCGCGTGATGGGGAGCCTGATTATATTGTGCGAGAAAAATTCCGTCTCCTTCAACCGCTTGGGGTCAAGTCTGACGACATTAGACTGATGCTTCCTTGGGACGACGGAGACGCCGGATCCTGCAAGATTTTTATGTCAGACCAACAAAACCTCTCGTCAAGTCAGCGTCGCGTGCTGCTGAGTCCGACGCACCGCAGGGCTGAGCGTAAATGGCCAGCGGAATCTTGGGTTAAACTGGCTCAATGGCTTGAACAATCACAGAGTGCTTCTGTGATCTGGGCTTGGGGCCCTGGTGAAGAGGAGGAAGTTGCTGGATTGAGAAAAATGGCGGGAGGAGCTGGAGTCCTTGCGCCGAAGACATCTTTTCGTGAGCTTGCTGCGTTGACAGCTGCCTGTGATCTTTTTATTGGAAACAGCAATGGCCCAAGTCACGTGGCTGTTGCTGTGAATACGCCAAGCTTGCAACTGCACGGTCCCACCAGTGCTATTAGCTGGAGTCCTCTGACAAATAGGCACCGAGCCATCCAGCAAAGCTCCATGCAAAACATCACGCCGGAAGCAGTTAAGTCAATGGTGGAGGCTATGTGGCCCATCGTCGATCAGGGCGCCAAAGAGTTAAGAATGTTCGGCTCAATCTGCTGCAGTGATGATGTTTGGCTGGTTAGGCCGGTCCTGTAGGAAATAGTTGGCAACTATTTCCAAGTCAGAAGTCTATGTTTCAAAAATTTTCAGGCAGGTTTGGTTCATTGTTACTAATGCTTGGTCAGATAATTGGAAATCTTTTTTTAATAGGCGCTCTTCGTCCCTAAGCGAAATAGCAAAGACACCAGGATCATCAGTTGAGACCACCACCCGCAAGTTATTGGCTAAGAAGCGTCTTAACGGGTGGTGTCTGGAATTTTTTAGATTGCCAATTCGGATGTTGGATGTGGGGCAGCACTCCACAATAGGATTATTCTTTGCGACCATGGCAATGGCAGCATCCTGAAATCGTGACGTATGGTCGATCAGGTCGTCGTCGTAAGACCAATCGACAAAATCACCTTTCGTCAGGGATTCTTTTCGCTCTGAAAGCCATTGATAATCGTTGGGGCCGAAGCCAGACTCCTGGAGATCGCCGAGGTGATTGCGAATCCACGCTAGGTGTTCATCAGCTTCCAACTTCGTTTCTCTAATCTTACCGCCCCCTATGGACGAAACATCCATCCCGAGTGCGAGTGCATGCCCCAGACGGTGAGCACCCAGTGCTGAAGCCTCAGCGCACCACCGAGCTGCCGAAGCAATACTGATGTCCTGCCACATTTCGCCAACGTGATAGAGGATCTCTAATTCATGAGATCTTTGAGCGTTATCAGCTCGCACATGATGGAATAGATCTTTTTTTGTCCGCGGAGGGTGTCCCTGCTCACTAGCGCAAAAATCAATTCCCGTCACCATCGGTGCTAAGTTTTGATGTTTGTCGAGAAACTGCCGGAGGAAGCGGTAACCTTCCCATGCTTCAGCATTGTTGCGCATAAGAGATATGGCAATACGGGGATGGTAGCTCGATGTTTCATACCGCTGAGCTAGTTCGATAATATTCTGTAGGTATTTGGCACGTTCATTCGCTGGCAGATATAACGGAAGAAAGGTTCGGTATTCTTTGTAGCCCCCCTGGATCGCGTGATGGCTAAAAACCGCGTTAGGTAGCCAGAGTTCATGAGGGTTTGGGGGGAATAAAGCAATCAGAAGGTTAAACTTTGCCTGAAACAGATCAAAGCTTACGGGGCGATCACAAATGTAAATCGATTTAAATTCTGCAAACCCTTGTTCCTCTCCGGTCCACCACCTCTTTGGATCTGGTTTTCGCCCGGTGACTCGTTCATATTCTGAAAGAAACCAATGAAAGCGTGTGGCATACGCTCGTGAGCGTTCTTCCGTAATAGCCCAAAGGCTCTTTGCGTCAAGACAGCCGTATAGATGTAAATGGCTTTCATGCTGGAGAACGCTAGAAACCATGATGTAATCCTTGTTGCCTCTGAAGTCCTTCTCGCTCCTCACGGGCAAATAGATCGGCTAGTTCCGCAGCCTCGTAACGAATCACGACTGTTTCAGCTCGGTCGATTTGCCAAAGGCCGGGGGCCATGCCTTTGCGTTTTTTGATATTCTGGCGGCGGCTCACATAAACATCACCCTCTTTGGATGTGCTGCGATCTGAAAAGTGCAGTGCTAAAATCCCCGCCTCCCGCAGTAGTGATGGGGGAAGAAGTTGCCATTTTTTATTGCCGGGTACGATAACATGACTGCCATGGCCGCCACCAGCAATGTGCAGCCACCAGTCGTGAGACTTGGCTGATTTTACTAGTTGGTCACTTTCGGATGCGTTGCGACCAATAATAATGGGGTCACCCCCAGAGGATCTAAATGTACGGCCAATTTTTGCTGCCTGGGATCTGGTGGAAGATTTTTGCTGATGGTGGAGCGCGTTGTTTTTTCTCTCCAGCCCAAGATCAACGAGTATTTCATTAACTTTATACTGGGGCAGTTCAAGCTGACGCAATCGTTCAAGGGATGCTTCAAACAAAATAATCTGCTCGCTTAGCCCCTTTAGGCGCGGAACGCCAAGCTTAATGGACCGCTCAAGTTTCCTTATCTTAGTGAAAATAGCTTCTAGGTTTGCTCCTGGAGTTTGATCTGGATTAAGGGCTATGGTGACAGGTTCACTTCCGGTTTGAGCAGAATCTAGCTTAAGTTCAAACGACTCTGGGCGGACCATCCACAGAAAGCTTTTTAGTAGGTTGGCGTGCTCTACCAGTTCCTTGATCTGAGATGATGAGGGAACCTTTCGCTCGTCTTGCTGGAAGGTTTTCCTTAGAGTCTTCAGCCTTCTTGTGATGCGGTCCCGAGCCTGGCGTTGGTAATCAGGGAGAGTTTTCAGGGGTGACAATTCAGTGACTTCATGTTGATTTACCGAAGAATCATGGCTTTCCTGAAGACTCGAAAGCCAAGCTTGTAGCCCTTCTAACGAAACGTCATTAATGTGAATCATGTTTGCTGGTGCTTGTTTCGGTGCGGTGTACTGGGCGCCAGGTTTTAAGCGAGCCAGACTTAAGCCTTCCTTTATGACATTTATTTCTGGGTTTGGCGTGGTTTGGACGACGCATCTGATATGTGACGGATTGCCGCCAGAGTCCTTGCCTTGAAGCGATAGCCTTAAGAACGGTGGGGATCCATCTTCATCATGGATCGCCAGACCTGAAATTGTTCCTGCTGCCAAATGCTTTCTTATCAAATTGGCGACACCACCAGAGGGGAGCAATGATTCTGGTTTTTCTGTAGAAAAACGAACAAGGTTATTTGTCCGCTCGGAACACAATTCGAGATAGCCTTTAGCCCTCTTGATACCGTCAAAAACACTGACCTGAAATACCAGAGATCCTCCGGTTGTTTGCCAGCATTTGCCAATTGTAAACGAAAGACGAGGGGGCATGATTGGCGACCGTTATTCGTAGCGACCGGTCATCCCGGAGGTGTGGACAGCCCTGAGGAACTCATTTGTAAGTTCAATCTGCTGGGTGGCATTCATGACAACTTTTGAATCAGGGTAGTGAAGTTCAATTTTCAGCTTTGCAGGCCCGGCGTTTTTGGTCGCCATTGTGGCAATTTTAGTGAGGCGCCCTTTAACGTCCTGATCTGAAACAGCGCCTTGCTTCATATTAATGCTTACCGTATATGCTTTGACGGATTGTTGCCGGACTTCCTCCAAAGCGAGGATTCGGTCAATTTTCATGCGTGTTACTGTGCCGTCGGGAAGCTTACGGATAGATCCTTGTAACCATACGGGGGTTCCCGGGGGTGGAAAAGCTGGTGGAATGTCTTTTTCAAACATCATGGCTTCAATGGTTGTGGTTTTATCATCCAAGGTTATGAAGGCTCGTGGTTTTTGGTCCTTCTTGCTGATCCCGATATTTCCACCCTGGAAGATAGCCACCAAATGAATCTTGTCTTTGCCGCTTTGGGACGCGAATTTTGGTGCATCAATTAATGTTGTCTTGCTGAATCGTTTGCAATCAGATTTATAAAAATCAATCGGATGCCCCGTTAGATACATACCCGTGAGTTTACGCTCTTCTTCAAGGGACTCTAGGCTGATGGGGTGTTGTTTTCCAGATTCTCCGATCCAGGAAGGGTGGGCGTCCTGACTTGCGGCAGATTCCTGCTGGTCCTGATCATCGCCAAAGTCAAAGAGTGATTTTTGTCCCTGTTTTTTAGCTGAGAAGTGCGTTTCGCTATACTTTACCACGTCTGCGATAATGGTAAGCATGTGTTCGCGCGAGAGTCCAAACTGATCCATAGCGCCGGTTTTGACGAGGAGCTCCATAGTTTTTTTGCTGACATCGAGGTGCAGATTTACTCGGCGGGCCATGTCAAATAGGTTTTTAAATGGACCGTTTTTCAGACGCTCATCCACAAGAGATTTTACAGATGTAGCGCCAATACCTTTGATGGCAGCCAAACCCCAGCGGATCGACCATTTTTCGGGGACTGTAAACTCAAGATCACTTTTGTTGACGTCTGGTGGGAGCACTTTCATTTTCATGCGCAGGCAGTCATTGGCGTAGTTGACAACCTTGTCGGTGTTGTCTAAGTCGCAGGTCATAATCGCAGACATGAAGAGTTCGGGGAATTTAGTCTTAAGGTAGGCGGTTTGGTATGCAATCAGTCCGTATGCAGCAGAGTGGGATTTGTTAAATCCGTATTCTGCAAATTTCGCCATCAGATCAAAAATTTGTCCGGCTTTTTCGGGGTCTAGGTTGTTATCAGTTGCTCCTTTTAGAAAACGAGCGCGCTGGTCATCCATCTCAGACTTTATTTTTTTGCCCATAGCTCGACGAAGCATGTCTGCTTCACCGGGCGTATAGTTGGCCAGCACAACGGCCGTCTTTTGCACCTGCTCCTGATATAGGATGACTCCGTACGTTTCCTTTAGGATCTCTTGTAGCTGCGGCAAGGGATACACGATCTCCTGTCGACCGTGCTTGCGCTCGACGAAATCGTCCACCATTCCTGATCCTAGGGGGCCTGGTCGGAACAAGGCTACGAGAGCAATGATGTCTTCAAAGCGGCTTGGCTTAAGTTTCGCAACAAGCTGTTTCATCCCATCGCCTTCAAGCTGGAAGACGGCCGTTGTGTGCGCCTCTGAGATGTCTTTGTAGAC
>CAMDGW010000138.1 GCA_945897695.1 Pseudobacteriovorax antillogorgiicola
CATTGTCCCCATCCCACGCCAGCCAGCAGAAGATGTATTCACTTTCAAACCTGGCGGCCATTTCAGCAAAGGTGTCACTAACCTGGGATAGAAGTCTCTTATATCGGTTTTCTCCCTTAGCTAGAGGCTTCCAATCGCCGTTCGCAAGTTCGCGATTGATAAAAAAGTCGATTGCAGCTTTGAGGCGAGGGAGATTTCCCTGCTTCAGATGATTAAAGAAATGGCTTGGTCGTAGCAAATTACTTCCTGCTCGCACGTTGATACTCAAATTTCCTGGGAACTCAATAACGCAAAGAATTCGCTCAGTTGGGATCCCGTTTTTGTGCATAATTTCTGAAAAGATTGCTCCAGTGACGCCGTCATCGAGATCACTATAGCCGCAGCCGTAGCTCACACTGGGATCGCCTGTGCGAAAGAATTTTTTGAAGATATGGGTCGCTGGACTTAGACAAGTTGCACCTGTACCGCAGCTTGTAATGTCCCATGTTTTACCATTTCCATGCCAGGTGCCGTTCCAGAGGCTCCTACCGTCGCCACTTGTAATGCCGGTTTTTCCTGGGTGCTGAAGCTGAAGGTAACGAGTAGCCATATAATGATGGGGTTTGATTTCACTTGGTGGAATTTTTACACCATGGATAAGGTCGTACTCATTGATGATCTGGATTGCAAATGTTTCCAACACTTGAGCTTCCAGTTGGGGATTGAGGGAATGAGCGTGATTTTCAGGCAGTAGTCCCATTTCCTTTGCCAGATCAAAGTTGAACCATGCAACCTTGCCATTCTTGCGCTGGCGGGCGCGGTAGAGCACGTGGGAGCCTGGGACTTCGGTTTGCCAAGGGTGGCGTCCGTCGATCGTTGCAAAACCCGAATAATCATTCGCTGAGCGGCTGGCTTCTTTAGCGCTTTGTGGGCGGATGGTCATTTCCAGGACACCTCCTAATAGTTCATGTCTTGAGACTATTCGGAGGAACCTCCTAAGACTTTAGCCTTTATGGGGGGTTGCGCTCCCCGGAGGTGATAGGCAATTTTTAGCCGAGCCATGTAAGGCTTGAAGTGTAGTGTTTTGATGCGCTTGCGTCAGTTGCAATGGCCGTTTTCGTTGGGAGTTTTTGCGGTTCTTCCTTGCTCTTTAGGGAGAATTAAATGTTCAATACCGTGTGGTCGTGATCGATTTGGTATCGACCAGTAGTAGCCCCTAACGTAGGCGAGAAAGTGAGGTAAGTATGGGTGTGAAAATATCGGGAACATTTGTTGGTGGTCTTTCGATGGAGATGACCCATGAATTATCAAAAACAAAACTGTTGACTGATCCCCCTCTGGATAACGGAGGAGAGGGTAGAAGTTTTTCTCCCACCGATCTGGTGGCCACCGCAATTGGGTCTTGTATAATGAGCGTGATGGCTATTTACGCCAAAAAAAACGGAGTTAATCTCAAAGGCATGGCGTGTCAGGTTGAAAAACACATGAGCCAGGATTTGCCCCGAAGAATCTCTGCATTAGACGTCGTGATAATCATGCCCGGACACCTTTCGGAAGCCCAAAGAAAAGAGCTCGAAGTCATTGGCAATAACTGTCCAGTCATTCACAGTATCAGTTCTGCCATTGCACTGAATAAAACTTACCGCTACGAGGCCTAAATTGTCCAAAGCACAGGTGACATTTAAGGATGTTAGCGAGGCGTTTGATCTTATCAAATCTGGATCTACGATTGTCACGGCCATGGCTGCAGCTGAGCCGCAGTTGTTTTGGTCTAATCTTCATCAAAAGGCGCAGAAATTTAGTAATGTACGGATCTTTTGTGCGAACCCGAGCCGGCCTTGGCCTGCCATTGCCGACGATTCTATGGGTGATCATTTTGAATTTGTGATTATGTTTATGACGTGTGCAATTCGTAAATTACAGGGTCGTGGGTTTGTGCATTATATGCCGCAGCACCTTTCAAGGTGGTCCCAAAACCTGAAAGATCGCACGGGCGGCATTGATGTTTTTTGGGGAAGTTGTTCTGTGCCTGACAAACGAGGATTTGTCAGTCTGGGCACGTCAAATTGTTATGAATCAGAAGTGCTGCGGGCGGCAAAATATGTAGTACTAGAGGTTAATCCAAATATGCCATCAACTTTTGGTGGCACAGAAGTGGCTTTGGATGAGGTGGATATTTTTATAGAGTCAAATTCGCCATTGCCTGAGGTTCCGCCCGCGTTATTTGGAGATATTGAAGAGAAGATTGCGTCTTATGTTGTTGATCTTGTGCCTGATGGGGCGACCTTGCAGCTTGGTATTGGCGCTATACCAAACGCCGTGGGAAAGCTGCTAAAAAATAAGAAAGATCTTGGCGTACATACCGAGATGATCAATGATGCTTTCATGGACCTTTATTTGAGTGGTGTGATTACAGGACGGCAGAAATCCATTTGGCCTCGAAAGATCGTTGGTGCGTTTGCCTATGGGAGTCGTGCTTTGTACGACTTTGTGAGCGAAAATCCTGTTGTCGAGATACATCCGGCCTCGGTTGTTAATGATCCCTACCGGATTGGTCGCAATCATAAAATGATATCTCTAAATTCAGCCGTAGAGGTTGATCTAACTGGGCAGATTTGCAGTGAATCGGTCGGCCATAAAGAATTGAGCGGTGTCGGTGGTGCTGCTGATACACATATTGGCGCACAACGAAGCCCTGGTGGGCGAGGAATTATTGCCATCAGCTCGACCATGAAAGATGGTACCCGCAGTAAAATTGTCAGCACTCTTCAACCAGGCGCCAAGGTGAGTATTTCCCGCAACGATGTGGACACGATCGTAACAGAATACGGAGTAGCTCAGCTCAAAGGAAAGACGGTACCAGAGCGAATTCGCGAGATGATTGGTGTTGCTCATCCGCAGTTTCGAGATTTATTGCTGAAAGAAGCAAGAGAACTTTTATATATTTAATCGAAGATTGGGGTTTGGCAGTGTGTTGTTAGTCTTGAAGTTCTTTAACGGCTGTTTCCACCAAGGACTCTATTGAATGCGTTGGAGCGATAACTACTTTGTCAAAATGCCCCTCTGCAAAAGCAGCCGTTGTTTGTCCGATGCAGCAAGCAATAACTTCGTGGCGAAGTCGGTTTTCAGACGGGTTTAAGGAACGAGTAAAACCGTCAATAGCCGATGGGCTTGCAAAGCAGACGACACCCTCAAGTGATTGAATGTATCGCTCAATATCACTGTCGTCAGGCATTTTGCCGTGAGGAAGATGCAGTGCCTTCTCAGTGGCGTAGACAGCTAGAGGCTCAACGTGGATGTCATAACGAACAAGACTTCCTGCGATATCATAGCTAGGCTCTTTCGAGCATGGCCAAGCTACGTCAGTTCCTGGCCTTAAGTTTTGAGTCATCCATTCAGTTAACTGCTCGGCGTTGGAGACCCCAGGCGGAACCTCAGCGTTGATCTTATGGCTTTTAAGCGCTTCTTTTGTTCCCGGACCGACGGCTAAAACGCCTTCACTGGATCGCATCAGGTTAAAAAGTGCTGGGTGGCGCGCTGAGTAACGAACCGCATTTCCACTCGTAAAAATAAAGATCTGAGGTTTTCTTTTTGGAAATTTTACAGCAAGGCCTGTCATTGCAATACAGGGTAGGTGGAGTACGTCGATATCGGTAACATCTAAAATGGGTTTATCGTGCTCCCAGTCGTCAGCTGATCTCGTCCAGATAAGTAAGGCCATTCAGATTTTGCTCCCCTTCGGGTATTCATCGTCCCGATTCAAGGACAACAGTCTATTATGCAATGATTCGTAGCGTCATTCAAATCCGGATATTGATACCAAGCTTTTCCAGTATATTATTCGCACCATTCTTACGTAGCTCATCAATCAAGGCATCTTCTAATAATATTTCGACATTTGGCGTATTTATGTTCATCGAACAGATGGCGCTGGCACTACAGCCATCATTGGCCAAGACAATGGCACGAGCAATCAACGTGCCTGGTGACTGGGAGTCAGAAGCAACAAGACAACCAAAGGGCATGGTACAGTCCCCGCCTAGACGGGCCAGGACTGCGCGTTCAATGTTAATGGCTCGCCTTGTTTCTGGGCATTCTAGCTGAGACACTGTGTCGAATGCAGAAGAGGCTTTCAATGTTTCAATGGCAAGAGCCCCTTGGCCAGCGCATGGGATGAACCAGCAAGGATCAAGACGATGTGCATGAACATCATTAATACTCAAACGCTCAAGTGAAGCCTCTGCAAGAATCAATGCATGCCAATCACCGGCCTCCAGTTTCTTTAGCCGTGTATCCACATTGCCGCGAATCGGCACTGTCTTAATATTTGGACAGTCAGCCGCCAGAAGGGATTGCCTGCGAAGACTGGACGTGGCAACGGTCATTGGACCAAGAGTTTTCAAAAGGTTTGCGTTGATCATGCAGCCTGGAGTCAGACCGAGTTTTGGCCAAACATTGTTTTTGAAAATGATGACATCTGCTGACTGGTGTCTTTTTAACACTGCTGCAAGCGCGAAACGGCTAGGTATTTTCGCGGGCATGTCTTTAAGGCTGTGAACTGCAAAATGAGCAGCCCCTTGAGCCATAGCCTCCTCAAGTTCCTTGATGAAAAGGCCCTTGCCACCAATTTCGTGTAGAAATCTGTCTTGCACGATGTCGCCAGTGGTTTTCCAAGTCTTAATTTCGACACCATGCCCAAGGCTGCGAACCTTATCTGCCACAAAGTTTGCCTGCCACAAAGCCAAAGTGCTACCGCGGGAAGCTAGGATAAAGGACGGGCTCTCAGGTTGGTTGCGAGCAGACGATGGTATCATGAACGGTTATCCTTGCTAAAAATCACCTGTAGAGCATTGCTTATCTGTCTAGCCTCTTCCGGGGTCGCCTGTTTGAGCGACTGAGCAATATCGCCAGTAACTCGTGACGATATCGCATCAAGAAATCCTTCGATGGCTTCGCGTTGCTTTGGGGTCAAATCTGAAAAAATATCTTTATTAAACGTTTTGGACGCCTCTCGGCGGATCATTTCGTTGATGTAACGCGAAGATTCCGAGATGGCAGGTACAACGTCGCGATGCGACAGCCATTGAGCAAATGCATCGACACTTGAACTTACAATGGCTGTTGCCTGCTTTACCGCATCTCTTCGCTTTTCCATATGAGCATCGACTACGGATTTTAGGTCATCAATATCAAATAAGTAAGTATCAGATACTTCAGACGCCTTTGGGTCAATATCTCGCGGCAGGGCAATATCGATTAAGAAAAGAGGCTCGTTGGCTCGTCCTTCAATGGCATCTTCTGCATGAGATTTTTCAATGATGTGGCCAGGGGCGCTCGTTGCACTAACGACCACATCTGCGCGAGCCATAAGATGGCTGAGATTTTCAAGGCTGTGATGTTCACCAAAACCAAGATGCTCAGTTAACTCAAACGCTTTCTGGCGACTTCTGTTGGCGATCATTAGGGATCTTGGCTTATAGGTTGTCACATATTCAGCAGCCACACGCGCCATTTCTCCGGCGCCGATAATTAAAAATCTCAACGAGGACAGATCATTTGATGCGCGTTTTGCGAGGTCAATTGCCGCATGAGAAATGCTCACACGATGGCGTCCAATGTCAGTATTGCTGCGCACATTCTTGGCGGTTGCTAAAGCGGCTTGTGAGAGGCGATCAAGCATCGGTCCAAATGTGCCGGATCCTCTTGCAAGGGACATGGCGTCTTTAAATTGCCCCGTAATTTGGGTTTCCCCCGGCACAAGAGAGTCCAGGCTTGAAGCAACCTTGAAAGCATGTCGCACAGCATCTATTCCCACCATTGTATATAGAGACGTGATGCCGTCAGGCTCAGTAAACGCATGAGAGTTCGCCGCAAGTTGATGGAGGGCTGCATAAATGTCTCTTAGCGTTAAGGGATCGGTTGAGCGATCGCCAGCAAGAACTCCAAACACCTCGCAACGGTTACATGTCGACAGCACGGCAAGCTCTCTTAGGCCAAATCGCGCGGCCGTTAACGTGAGGGCAGAGGCAATTTGATCGGGGCTTAGGTAGAAAGACTCTCGCGTGGCAATATTTGCCGTGCGATGGTTGTTGCCAACACAAAAAAATACGGACGAACGCTCGTCTGCGATGTTTTTGATTGGCGTAACGGTCATAGAGGTCTCCATTGCACCATGAAGATTAGACCAAACCAACTACCAGCAAGTAACGCAAAGCCAATCAGGCTCATGCGGGCTACGCGCTGAGGCCGGTAATTTAGCACTCCCTTTAGTACGAGGATGCTGAGATACCAAAACCAGACAAATACCGCCCAGATCACTTTAGGCAAGATATTCATCTCTGGGGGAACTGCTCCCACCATAAAATATAGTGCGCCACTAACGAGACCAAGGGATATAAACGTAAAGCCAATCCATAGGGCGATATTTAGCGCACGAGTTAGATTGGTGATGGCAGGAAATCTTTCCGGAAGATCGTTAAGTTGGCGTTTTTTTAGTTTCTTATCTAGCCAGATAAAAAGCAAACTCAT
>CAMDGW010000139.1 GCA_945897695.1 Pseudobacteriovorax antillogorgiicola
CGGGTCTAACGTTACAGCGCTTACCACTTTGGGACAGAGTAATCGACAATCCCTCCGGAGAAGAAACTAGACCCATATGAAAATCACCCGGAGCCACATAGATTCGACCTGCCTGAATAACTTCATCCTGCTTTCCCTCTGCGGCTGGGAGATCTGTAATGGTCCCAAGCCTTGACGCCAAACTTGATGTGAATACAGGAGGCATATGCTGAACTACCAAGATCGGCACTCTGACTGGTGGCCGGATATTTTGAAATAGAATTTCTAAGGCATTTGGCCCACCAGTCGAGCTTCCAATCACCACAATTTTTGGTTTAAATGTCTCAACCATCACCTTTTTATAAATCTCAGCAACAATATTGGGGAACGATAATTTGCCAATATCTTCAGAGAAAGACCCTCCTAGAATGCTCCCACTTTGCGGCGATTTCATGACGCTTACCGGTATGGTCGCAGTTCCCTTCTGTACTTCTTTGAGAATCGGTAGTAACTGATCGCGGACGTGCTTAAGAGCATCCTCAAACGACGACGAGGATCCATCAGGTTTGGACACCACTTCGATAGCACCAAGTTTTAATGCCTCCATAGCTGACGCAGCACCTCGCGCGGTTTGCGAAGCAAAAATTACCACCTTCACCGGAATACCCCGAGATTTGATTTCACGAAGTGTATCCATACCGTTCATCTCAGGCATTTCCATATCGAGAGTCATCACGTCATATTGCTCGTGCAGCAGCTTCTGCAACGCAATTTTTCCGTTAGCAGCTGTGCTTATTGAATTTACAGTCAAGGAGGACTCAACAGCCGACCTAATTTGGGACCGAAACACTATGGAATCATCAACAATAAGAAGACGCATAAAAATTCCTTCCGGAACTAACTTTAGCCGTTTAGAGCTTTGAATATTTTGTCGACATCAATGACGCTCATCAGATCGTCACCCACCTTGAAAACGCCTGTCATATAGTATCTAACCGATTCTGGGATCGTATTTGGTACGGCTTCGCAACTTCTAGACTCAAGCTCTATGACGTCACCAATTTCATCAACGAGCAGAGACGCCAGAGCCCCGTCTGCCTTACAGATAACATTCATCAGGTCATTTCCTGGGCTATCTTTGAGGCTAAATAAGTCATGCAAACTGATCGCAGTAACAACCTGACCACGAAGGTTTATCAGCCCCTTCACAAATTTTTCTGCAAGCGGTATCTGCGTCATTGGCATGGGTCGCACAACTTCCTGGACGCGGCTAACATCAATGCCGTACATGCGACCCGAGACAAAAAAAGTTGAGTACTGCAGCCGCTGAATTTTTTGAGCATCTTTGCTACCGCCAGCTAAATTTTGACCTACCTGAAACATGAATCAACCTCCTATACAGCGTTCCTAAGACCAAAAAGATGATCCATAGTCTGAGTTAAAGTGTCCCCATTAAACTTCTCAAGATAAGACGTAAATCCAACATCCCTGCCTTTTTCTAGGTCTGAATCCCTAAACCTGGTCGTCAACGCAACAACAGGAAGTTCTGCGTACTCAGGCCGAGATCGAATCTTTCTGGCCAGCTCAAAACCATCCATAATTGGCATCTCAATATCAGTCAAAACTAAAGCAAACTCAGAGGGGTCAGCAATCTCAAGTCTTTTAAATGCTTCCTCACCGTTTATCACGGCAACGACATCGTAACCTTGTGCTTGTAAGTAAGACGTCACGTGACGTCGGAAAAAGCTGGTGTCCTCCGCGAGAAGAACCTTCAGTTTTCGTCGATTTTCGGCATCAGATGTCGCTAATTGAGAAGGAATCGTTACGCGATTTCGGGAATGATTCAAAGACTTCGAAGCTGATACCATCGTTCCAGTCAGCCTACTTATGCAGTCATCTATAATTCCCAGGGCATCAAGAATAACAACAACATCCTTGCCATGAATCAACGAACCCAAGATCCCTGCTCGATCTGAAATTTCTGCATCAATATTGGCATCGACAGTAATCACATCAACTATACTTTTCACCATCAGCCCAAAAATTCGATTCATTTTGCTGACGACAATCACACTAAAACGTTCATTACCCATCAGGCTCAATTTATCAAGTCCAGGCAAATCTAAACGTTGAGCAACGGGGATAATAGGTAACAGCACATCTCGGTAGCGAACAACCGACTGCTCCCCTGCATACTGGACATCCGAAGCCGAGAACTCTTCAAGGCGATTGACCAGGCATAGCGGTATGGCAAACCGTCCAGGAATCCCTAAGTTAGTAACCAAATACTCCGTAGATTCTGGGGGCATTTTGGTTTGGATCCCGGCGCTAGGTCCAAATTTCAGAGCCTCCTTAGCTGATGAACTAATCCGTCCGAGCCTCGAAAGACCGCCCACATCCAAAATTAGAATCACAGAGCCATCACCCATCACAGTGGCAGCAGAATAGGCGTCCAGAGCTTTTATAGTTTGAACGAGCGGTTTCACTACTATATCAACACAATCTATCACCTCGTCAACGGCCAGCCCAAAAGTCAAACCATCACTCCTTAATACAACGATATTCCTTGGCAGTGATGCATTCTCAGCGCCTGGTGCCACTTTACATTTTAGAACGCCACCAAGACCGACAATGGGCAGCAACTCTCCACGAAGTCTAACCATTGGTTGCCCCTGAAGCCAATGCACATGACCGCCCAGATGAGATTCATCAATCCGGATTAGCTCAACGACCTTAACTTGCGGGACAGCAAACCTTTCTCCTGAAGCCTTCACCAAAAGAGCGGGTATAATCGCAAGTGTTAGCGGTATATTGAGGCGAACGGTTGTTCCAACTCCCAACGTACTTTCAAGGTCAATTGTGCCGCCGATTTTTTCGATATTCGTCTTAACAACATCCATTCCCACCCCGCGCCCAGAAATATCTGTTACGGCATCAGCAGTAGAAAATCCCGGTAAAAAAATAAGTGACCGAATTTCTCTGGTCGACATCTTTGCAAGCTGTTCGTTTGTCACAATCCCTTTATCAACAGCCTTTTTGGCAATTTTTACCGGCGATATCCCTGGCCCGTCATCAGCCACTTCAATAATGATGTGTCCACCCTCGTGGTAAGACCTAATTAAAATACTTCCCGTCGGGGACTTCCCAATTTTTTGACGCTCCTCAGGCATCTCAATACCATGGTCAACACTATTTCTTACCAGATGAGTCAATGGATCCTTAACCGCCTCAATCAGAGTTTTGTCAAGCTCCGTATCAGCACCCTCAATCCTAATTTCTATTTTTTTTCCTAGGTCCCGCGCTGTATCACGAACGACCCGATGAAATTTTGTGAGAAAGAGTCCAATGGGCTGCATGCGAGTTTTCATTACGTCACTCTGTAACTCAGATGTTACAAGGTTCAGGCGTTGCGAAAGTTTTTGAAAGTCAGCACCTGCACTTTGATGGCTAAATTGAAGCATCTGATTTCGGACCAGCACGAGCTCGCCAACCAGATTCATCAAATTATCAAGTAATCCAACTGGAATTCGAATCGTACTGGTGTCCGTAGAATGATCTTCTTTTTGGTAATTACTATCTTTCCTTTCTCCGGATTCACTCACAGCATGAGGTGGATTCTGTGATTTCATCATTCGTAAAGCCTTTTCTAGTTCACGACGAATGGCATCTTGTTCAGAATCAGTGGAAACAGTTCGAGAAATCGCCCGAGGTGACTGCTGTGCTTCAGAGCCTATCTTTAAATTAGAGGCTGCACCGATCGCTTCCAAAGTAAGATCAGCAATTTTCTGCACGATCGCATTCACCTGCGGCTTGCAATCTTGGCTTTCTTCGCCCGTTACAATGATTGTTTCAAGCATTCTTGAAACAATATCCAGGCCCGCGTAAAGGGCATCAACAAGCTCGGAATTAAGTGAAATCGTCTTGTGCCGCACAGGATCCAATGCGGTTTCCATGGCGTGTGCAAGTTGTCCGATTAGTTTGAAGCCGAATAAATGGGAACCACCCTTTATAGAATGTACATCCCGATAAATTGAATTAAGTGTCTCGTCATCATGATTTTTTTTCTCCACAAGTCCAAGCCCGAGCGAAACACGCTCGCACATGTCTCGGGTCTCGCCGATATATTCTTCAAGAGCCTCTTTGGGGATAGCAGTCACGGGAGCCTCGTCAGGTGGTCGTAATTGGGCTTATTTCCGCAGAAAACACGCCGTTACTACCATTATCAGCCCCCGCACAAACCTCTGTCAATTCAGTACTTTCCGTATTCTTGCGCCATTTTATTGTCACCAAAGTCTGACGCCGCCGGTCAGAAAAGGCCCCAACCGTCTCCCGCGAATGCAGAGGCTTCGGAAGCATTTTTATCATTTTTGACCAAATCACTTCCGGCAGCTAAAGAGGCAGAATTTGCTGCAGGGATTTCGGGGCCATGGGCAAATTTCTGCAGGTTTGCTGCAGGATCTAATGACTTAAGAAGACCCTGACTTGCAAGAACCGAATAAATCTCAAGCATGGAAATCACTTTACCGTTGACCTCGATAGAACCAGCAATCATGTCACGGTCACGAATGGCATCATCGACTTTATCCAAGACCTGGCAGACATCTTTGATCCCCTTAATAATAAATCCCACATAGCGATCATTAATCATCGAAACAAAAACTGATATTGGATCCTGAGTCAATTTAGTCTGCGATTCGCGAACCGTAATACCCAAAACGTCGGTAAGGTCAACAAGTGGCATAATTTGATCACGATAGACCAACACACGGCGGCCTCCCACGTCTTGGATCAAGCGGCTCGGAACCTCTTCAAGGCGGTACACCATGGCTAGTGGTACAGCAAAGAGACCCTGACACCACAGCTCAAATATCAAGATTTCTTTCTGTTTAATTTCAGACGTCAATTCAGATTTTTCCTGGGTCGATTTTGCAGATGCCCTAAGCCCACCAATGACACCTGACACTTCCGCAATGCCATCGACGCTCAATATTAACCCAACACAGCCATCGCCCATAAACGTTGCGCCAGCATATACTTTCAGGCGCTCCATGTGTTTGCCAACGCTTTTGACGACAATTTCCTCGCTATCAAGGACACGGTCTACGGCGAGAGCATAGTAGGCAGCATCAGTGCGTGCGATTAAGATGTTGTGAGAGTCTTCTGAACTAAAATCCGTACTGTACTTTGGTCTCAGCCCAAGACTTTCACCTAGATCAGTAAGAGGAATAAGTTGTCCCTCATAGTCTAGGACATGGGTTCCTTCCAATTTTTTGATGGACTGACGAACTTTTTTGCCCTCAAGCCTAAGTAGGCGAGCAATACCATCCTGTGGAATAGCAAAGTCTCGCCCACAAGCTTGAACCACAAGCGAGTTGATAATCAGCACAGATTTTGGAATCGGTAAATGGAGGGAAAATGTAGTTCCCTTGCCAAGTTCTGATTCGATTTCAACACGGCCTTTAATTTTCTGCACAGAAGATCGAACCATATCCATGCCAACGCCACGCCCAGAAACATCTGTGACCTGACTTGCTGTGGAAAATCCTGATTCAAATATCAGAGAGTAGATTTTTTGCTCTGAAAGCTGTTCAATATCCAATGCTGAATAAAGTCCACGTTCAACAGCTTTCTTTTTGATTTTACTAGCGTCAAGACCGCCTCCGTCATCTTGAATAGAGACAACGATTTCCTCACCACGCTCTATAGCTTTGATGGTCAAATGACCTTCTGCTCTTTTCTTTCTTTGAATACGCATTTCACGGGTTTCTATACCGTGATCCAGTGAGTTTCGCACGATATGAACCAGCGAATCTGAAAGAACCTGAGCAAGGGATGAGTCTACCCGTATGTGGTCACCTTCGACCTTGAAGTCGACTGTTTTACCAAGGTTTTTAGCTGTATCTCTCACCGTCCTGGGTAGCGGTCGAAAGACTTTGTTCAAAGGAACTTTTCTGGTCTCAATTAATCGACCCTGCATCCCAGAATTAATTTTATGCATTTCATCAAGTAACTCTCCGAGGTGCTGAACGTTTTTGTTACTTGGGGTTTCCTTTTCGATAACTCGCACGAGCTTGTTAACCATATTTCTGATCACAGTGATTTCACCAGAGAGCTCCATAAATTCATCGAGCATGGCGGTTGGCACACTAACCGCGTCTTTAGTAATTTCGGTTTTGCCAGGGCTGACGGCACCAGGCGTAATGGAATTAGACGATGGGCTTTGAGACGTCTGGCTCATATCAAATATGCGAGCTAGTTGCTCAACATCCTGCGTCCAATCGTCACCAGTCTTCAAGCATTGAATCATTTTCCCGACAATATCAAATCCCTGCAGAAGAATTGACACAATCTCAGGAGTTGCAGCTAATGCACCACTCTTAAGCTTAGACAAAAGATCTTCGTACCTATGGACGTAGGAGCGGATGTGATTACTTTCAAGAACGCCACTTGATCCTTTAATGGTGTGTACTAGCCGAAAGATTGT
>CAMDGW010000140.1 GCA_945897695.1 Pseudobacteriovorax antillogorgiicola
AGAGGTCTTTCTGCGATTGATGTTAAGGAGCAACGCAGTAGCTGTGTCATAGGCGCGCGCGTGGCCAAGCTTCTTAACCCTAAGCCTGGCATGACTTTGGTCGGTCAAACAATCGGCATAACGGACTCGAATAAGTCGGTTATGTGCAACGTGATCGGCATACTAGCCCCCATTCGAAGCAATCAAGAATGGAATAACCCGGACAACACTATTTATGCCCCCGTTGACTTTGTGCAGAGTGTGAGTTGGAATTCCTATGTCCATGGATTTGCCATAGCAGCAGGTCGAGTCGAGGATGTGGAGCCGCTCACCGTGGCACTTAAAAACTATTTTCTGCACAAATACGGGCCTGGGGTAGAAGTTTGGATCAATAATGATTCAAAGCTTCTCGCTCAAATGAATCGTTTCCTCGGTTTGTTCTCAGTACTTTTGATATCGGTTGCCGGAATTTCTCTCATCGTCGGTGGCGTGGGAATCTATAACATGATGGCCGTGTCTGTTGCTGAGCGGCTACGGGAAATAGGGCTGCGTAAAGCAATTGGCGCTGGTGATAAAGCGATTCGTCTGATGGTCTTATTTGAGTCTGGCTTGCTTTGTAGTTTGGCTGGCGTGGTCGGAGTTTTCATGGGAATAGGCGGGTGTGCACTGGTGATGTATCTCGTTAGCCAAATCATGCCGAAGGTTCAATTTGAATGGCTGTTCAATCCATTGAGCATTATCGTGTCGATGGTGCTTTGTGTTGTTACTGGTATTTTGAGCGGGCTTGTCCCCGCGCGTAAGGCCCAAAAGATGGAGATCATTCAGGCGATTCGCGTCGAGTGATTAGTCTTTAAATATTTTCACCAAAATAATTTGGCAGTGACTCAAGATGGTGGGGACGGAGAGACTTGAACTCTCACACCTTACGGTACTGGCTTCTAAGACCAGCGTGTCTACCAATTTCACCACATCCCCATCTGGAACCGAAGGACGGAGATATCACACTTTACACTGGCTTTCGTCAACCGATTTTTACGGTTACCCGGACTTCGATGGTACCTAATCGTACGGTATCATTTGCTTTTAAAGGGTGCATACCCCGGATTTTGGAGCCATTCAGGTAGGTTCCATTGGTAGAACCCTGGTCCTCAACAAAGACTTCCCCGTGATCATTGAGCTTAATCAGTACATGTTTGCGGCTTATTTCAACATCACTTTCAAAACGGCCAAAGCTAGTGGCCCGTCCCAAGTATACTTGTTTCTGGGGTAGCTCCACGGTCTCGGCTGCACCGTCAGCATATTTGATCGCGAGTTTTAAGGAGTAGCTTTGTTTCTTTCGGACTTCATCCTCTATAAGCGTATCAACTAAGCTACCTTTAGCAGGGTCGGGGTTCTGATTAGTTTTGAAAATGGTGTTGATGTGACGCACTTTGGCGTCTTCTTCCAAGGCAAATTTGAAGGTCGTCTTGCCGATCGCGATTTCGTCGCCGTGGCTTAATCGGGCCTTGACGATCTTGGTTTTGTTGACGAACGTACCATTGGTGCTGTTCATATCGAATATGTGATAGACCCCATTGATGTTTTGGATCTGGCAGTGGGATGAGGAAACTTCATGGTCAGATATCAAAACATCGCCCTTTTCACGGCCTAAAATAGTGGCGTCCCGACGCAGCTTGATGGCATCCCCACCATCCTCTGAAACCGTGTATAGGACGGCTCGTATTTCGCCTTTTCTATGTGGAACGTCTGCTGCCATGCTACGTCATCTGCGCGTGTAACGCCCTGAATGTTGAACCAAATTATTCACCTAGGGTGTATCGGCACAGGAACGAATAAGTTAAAAAATGGCGGTTAATAGTTGCGCCAGGGCCTCGATGTAAACCATATTAAGATCAGGAAAAAATAGGGAGTTTTGCGATGGCAACAGAAGAAAATTCAGGAGTTGTGGATTTCAGGGGACTCATCCTTGGATTTTCTGGTGCAGCTTTGCACTATATGGGTGAATCACCTGCTGCTGGTGAGAAACCAGCTCTGAACATGCCTTTGGCCCATCAAAATATCGAAATTTTAGCCCTGCTGGCTGAGAAGACAAAGGGTAACCTCTCAGAGGAAGAAGAGCATCTTCTGCAGCAGTTACTCCTCGATCTTAGGATGAGATTTATTGAGAAAAGCCGAGGGACAAAATAATTTCCCTTTGGTTTCATTGGATTATGTAAGGCGCTTCCGATTTTCCTTCATCCCCCGTCTCCAAGGCCGATAACCCCCATGAGGGCTGAGGTCTGAGGTCTGAAAATCGGGAAAAGTGATGGATTTAAGTAAGTACAATTTTGAGTGTCAAAAGGCATTCCACCACGGATTGCAGTTGGCAAAGAGCTACGGGCATCAGTCGCTCGAGGTTGAGCACGTTGCATTCGCGTTAATTCGTGAAAACCCATCACTTGCTTCCAGTCAAAAAATCGATTTATTTTTATCGGCCCTGCAGACCCACCTTCGACGCCAATCAAAAGTTTTTGGAACTGAGCGCCTTGGATTTGGGGTGCGGCTGGACGCCGCCCTTGACGAGGTTGAAACCGCCTGTGAGGGCAGACCAGTAGACGAAGCGTCTTTGTGGTCAGCTTTAATCAAACAGTCGACGACTCTAAAAACAACAATTGAACGTTTTTCAGAGAAAAATCCTGGGAACCAAGGCAAAAAATCGGTCGACAGTACCTCCCCATCTAAGCCAGATGACCCGGTTAGCAAGAAGCCTTCGCCGCCTTCGGTAGGATCCTCCGACTCAAAAGCAGAGGAACCAAAGCTCAAGAAAGTCGAAGATATCCTCACAAAATACACGATAGATCTTTCCGCCAAAGCCGAGCGCGGCGAACTTGATCCCGTTATTGGTCGTGATATTGAAGTCAGGCGAGTGCTTGAAATTCTCGGCCGAAAGAAAAAAAATAATCCCATTTTAGTCGGTGAACCCGGTGTTGGTAAGTCTGCGCTTGCTGAAGCCTTAGCGCTTCGCATTGCCGCGTCCCAGGTGCCTGAGACTATGAAGGGTAAAAGGATTCTCTCCCTTGATCTTGGGCTCTTGCTCGCCGGAGCTAAGTTTCGCGGTGAATTTGAAGACCGCATGAAAAATTTATTGAAAGCTCTAGATAATCACAAGGGCCAGATTATACTTTTCATTGACGAGATTCACATGATCGTTGGTGCAGGGAATTCCGAGGGTGGAGCCGATGCTGCCAATCTATTAAAGCCTGCGCTTGCCCGTGGCGAAGTACATTGTGTTGGCGCAACCACACTTGACGAATACCGTAAGCACATCGAAAAAGATCCTGCTCTTGAACGCCGCTTTCAGCCGGTTTTGGTGGAGCAGCCAGGTCGGGATGCCACCATTGCTATTCTGCGTGGCATCAAAGCCAAGTATGAAGTGCATCATGGGGTGCAGGTTGATGATGATGCTGTCATGGCAGCAGTGGATCTTTCCATTCGCTATCTAACGGCAAGAACTTTGCCGGATAAAGCTATTGATTTGCTCGATGAAGCCTGCAGTCGTCTTAAACTTGAAATCGCCAGTATGCCGGCAGCTCTCGATGACTTACGCGCCTCAATTGAGGCACTTGAAATCGAACGTAAGGCTATTAATCCAGGGGAACGGGGCAATGTTGCTATAGCCTCGATTGGCGTTAAGCTTAAAAAAGCTCGAGAAGAGTTTGATGCCATGAACGCAATTTGGCGAAATCACCACGATCTTCTGGATCGGCACACTGCAAGCGAGTCAAAACGACAAGAACTTTTAAAGCTTTTTGAACAATCAAAGACAAACGGCGAATATGATTTTGCTGCCAAGATTCAATATTCGGAAATTCCAAAAATTGAATTGGATTTGAAGGCGTCCACGGCAGAACTTGATGCATTGCAGAAACAGCATCATTTTCTTCGCCAGGTTGTGGGGCGGCGTGAAGTCGCAGAAGTAGTCGGCGTGTGGACTGGAGTTCCAGTCAGTAAGATGCTTGAATCTGATGCGGCACGATTGATGGCAATGGAAGAAAGAATTTCAAAACGTGTCTTCGGCCAGTCTGAAGCGGTTCAAAGTGTTTGTCGTGCAGTTCGTCGCTCGCGAGCTGGTGTGAGTGAGCCGGGAAGGCCTCAAGGAGTATTTCTTTTCATGGGGCCTACTGGTGTAGGGAAAACAGAAACCGCCAAAGCGCTTGCGCAGGAGCTTTTTGATGATGAGTCAAAAATAATCCGGGTGGATATGTCAGAATACATGCAAGAACACAATGTATCGCGACTGATTGGGGCACCTCCCGGATACGTGGGGCACGGCGAAGGTGGTGAGTTGACCGAAGCAGTCCGCAGAAAACCTTATTCGGTCGTGCTGTTCGATGAGATAGAAAAAGCAAACCCGCGAGTTTTGGATATCTTGCTTCAGACCTTTGATGACGGGCGCCTCACCGATGGCAATGGTCGATTGGTGGACTTCACCAATACATTGATTATCTTGACGTCAAATTTAAGAATTGAGGTGCCGGCTGCATTTGATCCAGAGGGGCGTGAGTATGCGTTGCGCCAGGCACTAGCCGACGTCATGCGTCCGGAATTTGTAAATCGTATTGATGAAGTGGTTGAGTTTAGATCTCTGGGGACAACTCATTACGCTAAACTTGTGGACAAGCAACTTTCGGGTCTCAACTCCAGGGTTGAGGACCGTTCCCTTCGGATTTACGTTGGACCTGAACTCTGCCAGCGGCTCATTGAAACCGCTCGGGATGGGCGTTTTGGGGGGCGGGCGTTAAAGCGAGCTTTCCAGTCCCTTGTGGTTGACTCTGTGAGTGAGAAAATAATCAAAGATGCTCAAGAATTCACCGGTGCTTGGCAGATAAACTGCGACCAATTTGGGCGGATTTTCTGGACCCGCGGTAGCGGCGAAACCCTTCTGTTGCCCGCTGCTAAAGGCCTTTAATATGCCAGGTATTTCTCTTGACACCAGGTGGGCGAATCGCTACTTTCCTACCTCTACCGTTACACGGAAAGTCATTCCCTGGTGGGGCGTCGTCAAGTGGTAAGACTCTGGATTTTGATTCCAGCATTCGTAGGTTCGAATCCTACCGCCCCAACCATTCGCAATCCGGAATGTCGAGTTTGCCGCCTCGGTGTTATTAGTTCGATCATTAACCTCTCTCCCATAGGGGTCGCGTCATGGACACGGAAATGATCATTTTCTCCGGGAACTCTAACCGGCCTCTTGCTGAAAAAATTTCCTCTTATCTTGATACCTCGGTGGGTGACTCCGTCGTTGGTCAGTTTGCCGATGGGGAAACACGGGTTGAACTTGGGTGTAACGTTCGTGGGCGTGATGTCTACATTATCCAGTCATCATGTATGCCGGCTAACCATCACATCATGGAAGCTGTCATTATGGCTGATGCCGCGCGTCGCGCATCGGCCAAGACCGTCAATCTCGTCATGCCCTATTTCGGTTATGCGCGCCAGGAGCGTAAAAGTGCTCCCCGTACACCGATCACGGCCAAACTCGTAGCTGATTTAATCACAACAGCTGGTGTCTCCAGATTGATTACCATGGAGCTTCATACGGGGGCTATCCAAGGTTTTTTCAATATTCCTGTGGATCACTTGTTTGCAAAGCCGGTATTTACCAGCTACTTCCGTAAAACTGACAACATGCTCATGGTTTCGCCTGATGCTGGCGGTGTGGAGCGAGCCCGAGCCTTGGCTAAAATGTATGACTGCGGTCTGGCTATCATCGATAAGCGTCGTGATCGTCCGAATGAAAGTAATGTCATGAACCTGATCGGCGAGGTTAAGGGTAAGGACTGTATTTTAGTCGATGACATCTGTGATACCGCGGGGTCGTTGACGAAAGCTGCGGCAGTCCTCATGAATGAGGGGGCGGCCTCAGTCCGCGCCTGCGTCAGTCATGCCGTGCTTTCTGGTCCGGCAGTTGAGCGTATTTCGTCTTCAGTTTTGACCGAGTTTGTCTGTACGGACTCCATTCCTCTGTCTATAGAAGGGCAGAAGTGCAGTAAAATCGTACAGTTAAGTATAGCAGAGCTTATCGGCAAAGCCCTTCGAAGGATTCATAACGCTGATTCCATCAGCTCACTTTTCTTATAGCTACTTATGAAAGACAGGGGGGCAAGTCCAGGAAAAGCCCCGAATGTCGCCTTTTTACGGTATTTAGACCTAGTTTTTCATTGCCAATTCCCAAGGGCAGTTGTATAAGTTGGTCCCTTTTTCAGCTAGTGTCCGTTTAATCGGTGCTTGGCGGGGTGTTTAACGCATGCTAAACACATGCTTTCGGTATTTTTGTGGAGACAAACATGTCAGAACACCAACGTGCTCGACGTCAACCCAGGGGATGCGATGGTGTCTTGCCTCATGCGAATCGCCGAAACCAAGCCGTTTTTGGATGAGTATCTGGGCACACC
>CAMDGW010000141.1 GCA_945897695.1 Pseudobacteriovorax antillogorgiicola
ATTGCGCTGGCGGCAACATTTTGTTCCCATGTCAGGATGTTTTCCATGATCCATAGTTCAAAGGAGGCGCGATTATGAGTTTCGCAAAGATCGAAGGCCGCGATGACCTCATCCTGAGACAAGGGGAATTTTAAAATACCGCGTAGGAAACTATCTTCAATTTTCAATGATTGTGTTCGCCACTTATTAAGGATTTTTAATCGATCCTTTGAGGTCAACGCCGCTAGGAACTCATCTATGTCGGAGTTGGTGATAAAGCCTGAGCTACTTACTGATGCCATATGAAGAGTTCCCTTTTGAGTATGTTGCGTGCCGCCATCAAACACGCACTGTGCTATCATTACTATTTAAGGGTCTATCGGACGAAACAAGATACATAAAACGGTGAAGCACTTGGTTATTACGAAAAAAATAATATTTTCCGCTGTGATTTCGATGGCTAGCATAATGGCTTCCACGCATTCGAGGGCCAGCGAACTGCCAATCCCAGATGAACTACATTCTTTTATGCCAACCCAGCAGGTTATTTCGGGTATCTATGCTGCGGACGACTATATTTTGGTTTTCCCGTCAAAGCAGCCTTACATGATAAGAGTGCCTTTCAAATCGGATGCTATAAAGCGCTCCGAAAAATTCGGGCGACTTGACGAACAAGTACGCATTCCGCTTAACAGCGGTATGGCCCCGGGTGATTGGCGAGGTCTGTACGCTGATGGTGATATGCAGATAGTTTGGGACGCTAATATTCTTCAGCTGCTGATTTTACGTAAAAAAGACTTTAGTCCCGTTCGGGTCAGCACCCCACCCATTGATCTACTTAAGCCAGCGCCCGATCGTGGCGGCGAGCCGACCAAAACTGAAACATCCCGCACAAGAAGCGCTTTTCATAAGTCTTTTGTGAAAATTTCTGAGAGTCGGTTTACAGGGATGGTCGAAATTCCAGAGTCATGGGGCAAGGACAAAGGGCGGAATTTTTTGCTAGCCTCAAGAATCAAAGGGTTCCCCCTCCTGATGATGACTTGTGCAAAAGATGACGCGGCAACTTGCGTAATGACTCGAACGTGTACTCTCAACGGAGGTTTTCCTTCTAAAAATGGCTATGGAATCGGCCTTGGAATAGATGCTGAACGGCGTGAAGTTTTAATGGCCAATTCAATGACTAATCGAATTGATGTTTTCCATTTCAATTCTTGTGCTGATGTACGACATGTTTCGAGCCTATCTCTACCAACTAAAATGCCAAAAATCTCAGGGCTGAATATCGATGATCGCGGTCGACTTTGGGTCACCACCGGCGTCATGGATTCATCATTTGATACAAATGTTTTCTACTGGGAAAAAACACAGTGGAGAGATAGCGGTGGGCTCAAAAAACATCCGTAAGGGAGCTTCCCAAATGATTAGAAAAGTATTATTTCTAGTTTTACTTGCTATAACGTCTTGCAAATCATTCACCGAGATGTCCTCTCCAAAGAACCTAATCGTTTCCGAAGGGGCACAGGTGATTTTTAATCTTCCTGATTGCTTGCCCCAATGTAAAGCGAGCGACCAAGTCGAGCTTGCAGCAAATAGTAAAGTAGAGGCCGCGTACGTCGACGCAATTAAAAACGCAAAAAAATCAGTGAACTTTTCACAGTTTACGTTTTCAAGAAAACCAATTTTTGACGCTTTAATTGCGGCGGCCTCACGGGGTGTTGTCGTTAAAGGTATTGTGGATCGTTCCCAGCTTAAGACAACTGGGGCGTTTTGCCAGCCTTCGGGTTGCACGCTCCCTGTGCCCTATTCCGAAGCGGAATATATTAGTGCGCCAATTGCCTCAAGAATTGGGAGGCTTCAAAATGAAGCCATGTACAAAAACGGCTCAATGTCTGATCGTTTAGTGCTTTTACTGACCTATCTGCCCAATAACGCAGGCGTCAAAACTGCGCCTGGTAAAGAAAGATTAGTTCATAATAAATTCGCTATTGTAGATGAATCGAAATTACTAACGGGGAGTGGTAATTGGAGCAGTACCGCAGTAAGTGTCAATTTAGAGAACTTGACGCGATTTGAATCTCTTGTTTTCCCCGATGTTTTGAAGGCTTATAATTGTATGTTTACCGTAGTTTGGGAGGGAGATCCTGACATAATTGCGAAACGGCTCCCGGCTTGTCAAGTTCCAGGTCAGGTTTACTTTTCTCCGAGCGGACTCGGAAATCTAACGCCTCACAGAGCCATTAGTGAAGCGATTTCAGGTACTAGATCAAAAATCGATGTAGCTATGCACCATCTTGTGGATCCAGAAATTTCTCGGAGTCTCATAGAGGCACATCAGCGAGGGGTGAAAGTAAGAATCGCCGTAGACGATGATGATTGTAACGATCTGAACAGTCGATCAGTCATAGGTGATCTTGAGAAAATCGGGGTACAGGTGCGATATTTGCCGACTACCTGCAGCATATTTCAATTGTCCCACAGTAAATATGGTGTTTTTGACGGGACATACGTCATAAATGGCTCTGGCAACTGGAGCAAGTCTGGACTTGGTCGTAACTACGAGAACTTTTTTATTTCAAAAGAGTTATCAGGAAAATTTTCGGATCATTTCGAATGGATGTGGTCTCGAGCCGTTGAGCGTTCTGTATGTCAGTGTGATCGTACAGAGCCAGAGTGCGTCAAAAGATTCTGTCTAGATATGGTGCCAAACAATTAAGTTGGGCAGTTTGTAAATTCATCAAAACTTCGCGCCCACGTTGATGTGGAACTCGCCCCGTCGCCAAAGGGGTACCGACTGGTCAGATCGTGGATAGCAGTATTGACTGTCACGTATACATTTGGCGGTCTTAGGTTCATGCCAAGGCACGCCGTAGGCCAGGTTTATAGCGCCAATTGGCGTCAAAAAATTTAAAGCTGTTCCCGTAGATGTGTAGTTCTTGTACCAAAGAACTTCTGGATCAGAGATCACGTCGGTGACATCATATCCGATGTTGTCTTCGATGCTGCTTTTTGCTTCGCCCCCACAACCTTTTTTCGGATCATTATCGAATGCATTTTTGAATTTCTGTTCTTCGATTCGGCTGAAACTGGCTGTCCCAGAGTCAATAAAAATAGATGTGGCAAATGCTGAGGTGAATCTGTAACGACTTTCGAGTTTTAGCACTAGGCGACGCGATCCACCTGTTGGCGATGCTGTGTAACCACAAATCCAGTTGCCCTCGGTGTCGAGGTTTGGCCTCCGTACCATGGGGCCAAGCAATTTCTCGGAGAATCCGCGAACTCGCTCTGCGCCGCTAGCTAAGAGCCTTTCGCTCTGGGGTAAAATATCAGCATCCGCTGTTCCTTCGCGTTCGACATCTTCAAAGCTTGTAATACTTATGCCAAATGCAAAAACCAGGTTTTCAATCGGTGATATGTAATGATTGTTGGATATCTCCCATCGGAAGTATCTCAAGTCTCCGCCAAGATCATATCGGGCCCAGGAAAGTTCAGAATTTAAGGTATAACCTGAGCTCGCCCAAAGCAAATCATTACGTTTGTCGATAAAAAGACGAAGTCCAGCTCGTCCGACGGCAAATGTATCCGCAAGAAAGGCGTCAACGTCTTGGCGAACGCCTTCTTCCTCGTTCAGCTTTCTCGAATAAAAAGTTGAAATTTTAGATCCGGGAACAACTGACCTCAGGCTGTGGGATAGCTCCAGCTCACCAGCTCTAGTAAGTGACCATGCATACTCGGTGGCTCTGGCTCCCTGTGACAGAGACAACGTCCCGTCGATATTGCTGTCAAGTAAATGAGGCTCTAAATAGCCTGCCGAGATAGATCGACCGACAAGGGTTTTGGAACCAATTGCTTTTTGATGGGCTTCTTGCTTGAATTCAGCTCGTCCGTAAAGCTGGCGTCCTGTTCCAAGGATATTGGTTAATGCGCCCTCCACATTGTAGCGCAGGCCGTAATATGAGCTCCATCCAGGACCAAAAGTTAGTGTGCGAGATGGGCTTTCAGTAACTTGTATTACCAGGTCAACCGTGTCAGAGCGCTTGAAAGCTAGATCGGGATCAAGTGGTTTGATAAGAACAGTGGAAAACGCTCCAATCCGCAGCAGTGCATCTCTGGATGACGATAAAAGCTCTGGAGCGTACCATTCACCAGTTTCAAAATGGAGCTCCCGAAGGACCACGTTTGGCTGCGTTTTAACCAATCCGGTTATGAATACGTCACCAAATTTTACGCGAGGTCCTTCGTCTATCCGTATGATAACGATGGTTTCCATGCGGCCAGCGTTGATGCTTTTTGACGAGGTTTCGGCACTAGCCATAGTGTAGAAATACCCTTTGGCAGCATAATAACTACGTATTTTCTGCTGTAATTCGACGATTTTACTGCGGTCGAGCGGGGTGTTTTTTTTAAGATTCGATAGCTCTGTAAGTTCATCATTTGGCACGGATTGGTTGCCGGTAATTGCGACCCTGTCAAATATAAATTGATCACCTTCTTCAATAGAGATAACGATCACGATTGTATCCGATATCCCGGATTGAGCCTGACTTTGAATTTGGCGGTCCACAACTTTAACGTTCCAGAATCCATGATTTATATAATCGTTACGGATACGTTCGACACCAGCAGCAACGGCATCAGGATTAAAAATAACACCAGATCTTTGGCCGTCTCCCTGGGATGGGCGCTCGACTCCAAGGAGAGTAAAGATTTCGGTCTCTGAATAGTAGTTATTTCCTTCCACTTGCAACCTACTGATCATAGTGACTTCGCCAGGTAGTACGCTGAATCTATGGATCATTTCTCCAGAACCAGTTTCCGAAAGTATAGGTCCAGAAACCTGTGCGTTGCTGTATCCCTTTATTTTTAGTTGCCGTAGTAACTCGAAGTTAACTGAGTCAGGGCTTAGAATGGCGGGGTCGAAGTTTTGCATATCGGTATTCGTGAAAATCGAAGACATAGTTCGACCAGTATTCTGATCTATAAATTCATAGACAATTTTTTTGCCAAAGATACCGCTAATCTTAATCCACGCTGAGGATGTTCCCGAATCAAACTGAAAACCCTCAAATATTAGATTTGTGTTAGCAAAACCGGCAGATCTAGCCTTTACTTCAGTTTCAGCGACAGCCTTGGCGGCATCCTCGGTGCTGCAGATGTCGCCAGGCTTAATGGACTGATCTACTGGAACAGGTGGGTCTTGCTCCCACTTGAATCCGCGTACGATACACGGCTCTCCAATATCTAGTTTGAATTTGTATTCGACCTCTCCATTGGCTTGCCTTAATGAAGATGAAACACCAGCTTTCAGGTACCCATTTTTGTTCAAAATACCCTTTAGCTCAGTTTCTATTTTTTCTAGTAGCTGCTCTGAGTGAACTTGTCCCAGATAGGGACTCGTAGCTGCCCTGAGGTAAGAGATCAAGGATAATGGCGCTAGCTCAAAATCAACCCTCGATACGGCAATACCTTTTTCTCCCCTGACAACCCAGGCGCCGTTATTTCTTTCGACCCAGAGACTAGAGAAGGGATGCCTAAGTGCTAACGACACCAGAATCTGTTGAAAATCATTTGGATCGACTATTTGAGGTGTTCGTGCATGGAGTCGAAGGTTCTCCTCAGATTCGACCCCAAGAGCGGGGTCTAGGGTCCAATCAGAATTTGCAAATGCGTTGCATGGCAGCAGCATCGCTGTGCAAAAAACAAGAAGTACTTTCCACTTATGGGAAAGCAAACTTGAATCTGAGGTCGACGCCGGTGTCTGCCGGCGCGCCTGTGGTCTTACTGCTCGTACCAGTCTGATCATTGCTACTCTCAATACCGCCTGTGAGTGAAATGCTATCATGAAGGCTATACTCTGACGAGACTTTAAGGGTTGTTTGGTCAACCTTGAGGATAACATCAAAGTCGTCAGTTATATTGAGGGGGAGATTAAATCGCGCAATGGGGGTGCCACCCTCTGGCGCGTACGTGTCAATATAGACTTGGCGTATTACGTTTTGACCCGAGAGATCAAATATTTTCTGGACTGTGTCTTCAACTTGACCTGCTAGAATATTCAGCGCCTCGGCAGCAGCGGCAGATTCAGAAGAATTGCGTCCCGTCTGTGCATCTGGGAGTGATCCCCTACTGAGTAGGCCAATGATTTCCATTTTTGAGAGGGCCTGGCCGTCTGGTCGGGTTGGCGGATCAACCGTAAAGTCAATCATGGGCGCACTCGCGCGTCCTGAAATATTTATGGCAACACGATATGAGGAAACGTCGCTCGTCGCAGAAATATCAAGAGAAGGGTCAACACGAATTGGATCGTCAAAATTAATAAGTCCACGTTTGATATCGAAATCACGTTTATAAAAAAATCTACCTTTGGAGACGTCAACGAAGCCAATGATACTAGGTGTCAAATTTGTTCCAGCTATGCGTA
>CAMDGW010000142.1 GCA_945897695.1 Pseudobacteriovorax antillogorgiicola
ATCGTAGCTCCCTCTCCGACGCACCAGCCTCCCAGGTCGGAGAAAAAGCTTTGAAAACCCCATTAATTCAGCCAACGGCGGTGCCCTCAAACGCTTCTGGTGTCAAGTCAGAATCGAGTTTACCCACAAAACAAGACTCTTTGGCCCAAAATCTGCGCCGCTTAGCTCAGGATGAGCTTGATAAGATGGTTCGACAATCGCCAGGGGCTTATGCGGATCTGAAAGAAAAATACATCGCATCTCTTGATCAAGATACAAAGTCACTTGTCCTGGACGTCCAGCGGAGACTGGGTTCTAAGACTTTTGACCGTCATTTAAGAATTCGTTTAGTCCATTATATGGTCGAGCATCCGGCTAGCTGGAATTCGATTTCGACTCGCCTGCCGATCTAAATAATCATTTTTCTCGAAAAAAAATGCATTTTTTCTCGGAACACTCTTGATTTTTAGCATATTGCCTTTTATGATTTTTTTTCAGAACGATTTCGTTCTGGAATGAAATTTTCAGGGAGGCCCATTAAATGGCTAAGAAGAAGACAACCGTAAAGAAGACTGCAAAAGCTAAAGCTGCTCCAAAAGCGAAAGCTGTTGCAAACACCAACAAATCACCTGTTGCGATCAAAGCTGTAAACAAGCCACGCACCAAGAGCGAGATCGTTACAGCTCTTGCTGATAACACAGGTCTGACACGCAAGGATGTTGGAGCAATCTTCAACGCTCTTGGCGAAGTCATTGGTCTTGATGTGGGCAAAAAAGGCCCAGGAATCTTCACGGTCCCAGGCCTCATGAAGATCACACGCGTTCACAAGCCTGCTACTAAGGCTCGCAAAGGCGTCAACCCATTTACTGGCGAAGAGCAAATGTTCAAAGCTAAGCCTGCTCGCAACGTCGTGAAGGTTCGCGCTCTTAAAGCTCTTAAGGAAATGGTATAATCCAGACCTTTTGAACTCTTAGGTATATCGCAGAGGGTACGCATTAATTGCGTACCCTCTTTTTTTGCAGATAAAATAGCCCAACCTTGTTGATTACAAGCCACTATAAATGATTGAATAGGTATCTAAACAAAGAGTGAAGGGACCTTATGCTGACACTTCCTCGGATCAACTTCCGTAATCGACTTAATCATGTCATCTCAAAGCTAAACGGGCAGGCTATGCTTTTGATAGCTCAGCCGCAGGCTTACCGCAATAGCACAGTGGAAGCTCCCTGGAGACAGGATAGTCTTTTTTACTACCTCACTGGTTTTAGTGAAACCGATGCTGCATTGCTGATTTTGTCGCATCGTTCTGAATCCGAGCCTCGAGTGATCCTCTTTCTTCGCGATAAGGATCCCCATGCCGAATTGTGGAATGGCCTTAGGCTCGGGGTCAGCTTAGCTAAAGAAACGCTCGCCATAGATGAGGCCTATGCCTGGGATGATCTATGGACAAAGCTTCCTGGTCTATTGTCAGGTGCCCAGGGTCTCCACTATTCACTCGGTGTTTGGCATGATTTCGACCGTAAAGTTATTGAGTCTCTGCGTAAACATCGCGTGACGTCAGCAAGAAATGCGGCTGGTATGCTTTCTGTCTCAGATCCGGCAGTGATCAGCGGAAGTGTTCGGCTTTGCAAAGCTTCTGAAGAAATTGCGCGTATGAAGGCTGCTGCCAAGATAACGGCAGGAGCATTTTCTCGCGCGCTTAAGGAGCTTCAGCCCGGCCAATCAGAGCGTGAGGTCCACGCTACGCTTCTCTATGAGTTTTTGAAGGGTGGCGCTGAGATGGAGGCTTATGGCTCCATCGTGGCCGGAGGTAATAACGCCTGTATCCTTCATTATCGTGATAATAACGCCCCTTTGCGGGATGGCGAGTTGCTTTTAATTGATGCTGGTTGCCAGGTTGAAAACTACGCGTCCGACGTTACCAGGACTTATCCGATAAATGGTAAGTTTACCGCTGCTCAGAAAGAATTGTACTCAATCTGTTTGCAGTCTCAGAAAGACGCAATTGCTGCTGCCAAACCGGGAGCTACCTGGGTCGATGTTCAGGATGCAGCATTTAAGACCTTGGCAAAGGGTCTGATTGAAATTGGGCTTATCAAAGTTCCGCTCGAAGAGGCACTTCACAAAAATATTCATAAGCAATTCTGTCCGCACGGCATCAGTCACTGGATTGGCTTAGACGTGCATGATGCTGGCGTCTATAAGCAGGGGGAAACTCCTGTTCCATTTGAGCCCGGTATGTATTTTAGCGTTGAGCCAGGAATCTATATCAACGCATCTGATACTTCTGTACCGGAAGAGTATCGTGGAATTGGAATTAGAATCGAAGATGATGTTCTTATCACCGCATCAGGTAACGAGGTTCTGACCGCATCTATTGCAAAAGAAATTGCAGATATTGAACGTCCATGAGAATTCTCACCGTAGCTTTTTTTGCAACGCTATCTTGCGTCTTAGGAGCACAATGGGCGCGGGGCGAATCTTCAGGCTGCGTTCCTCATCACAAGAAAAACTCTGCGTTTCGTTTTCCAGTTGTCTTAAAGGGCCAGGCCTGGCTTAAGGGCAGGCCAATCAACCGAATTGAGGCATGGTCAGTTAAGTCGGGGCGCTGGTCAAAGATTCCTCTTCAAATTGATGAAGTAAATCTTGAAGGCAGCTACGTTCTCGAAGGTGGTTTACCATTTACTAGCAACTCCGATGATGGAATTTACGACTCTAACGATGAGTTGAGCATTAAAGGGACTTCGATTGGTGAATCCTTCACAAGTCACAAAGTGCCAGTCCATCTCAGAAAAGATTTTAAAGATTTCGCACGGGTTGACTTCTGTGGTGAAAAAGATGGTTACCTTGGGTCAATTTTCTTGGGGGAACTCACGGCGCCCAAGATTTCTGAGCCTGTGAAGCCTCTATTTGACCCTGCAACTGGTGTCGTGGAATCGTCAAAATATAAATATATATTTCGCAAAGAACAGCCAATGCTCATAGGCGACGTTCTGATCATGACAGGCTCCGGTCCTAAACAGGTTTTTGCTGGTAGTTCCTTTGTCATGCCTCTGTTGCCTAGGCTTTTCCTTTTCCCTTCGATGTATTTTGGGGAGCAAGACTTCACATCAGAGGTGGAATCTTGGCGAACAGGGCCTATCCGAAGTATTGTTGCCGTGGGTGCCAAGATGCGGCGATTCTTTGGTATGGTGAATTTGCACTTGTTTAGTGAGCTTGTTTTTTATGAGGATTACTTTCAAATTCCGACCCAAATTGAGTTCATATTCGACCCCTCCCGGTTCCTCAATCGAGGCTCAGGGCTGTCCTATATCCTCAAGTACCCTGAGGACAGTAATTGGACCTTAACCTCTAATCTTGACCCTTTGCCACCGTCAGGTCCGGTTGAGGGCTCTCTAAAGAAGACTGCCTATGACCAGTCCCCATCCGGCATTTACTCTGTCCTAGGTCATAGTGAGCTGGGCAGTTTTATGGCTAACGTCAGAGTCGATTCTAAGGCCCTTAAATTAGCGCCGCCGCCCTATTTGGCCCTGGATAAGGACTTTGCTAACCAGGAGCTTCAGTCTCGTTGGCCCTGGCTTAAAAAGTCATCAGGAAGCCTAGCTGTTTTTATTGATATATCCGGTGTAAAACGTGGACTATACGATTTTGCCCTTGACGTAGCACTGTCAAATCAGGCAGATGATGGGTTTACGGATTTTCAAGCCGTTTCGGCCAATTGGCACGAGCCAACAAACTTTTGAACTATAGATTTCACTAGTCAGTCCCATGTCCTTGTATCGGATGGACGAGATCTCTCATCCCTTAGGCCAGGGTTAACGAGCTCCTAGTAGCTCAAATTTTTAAGGAAATATAATGGCAAAATTGAATCATGACGCGGATAATCGTGGAAATCGAATTGAAGCGGCCAATCAGGTTGCAACGGAGCTTCAAGACGATGAAATGGAAGAGGGTCTTGATGAAAGTCCTGAACCATTGCCTGAGGATCTGAGCATTCGTATTTCGAAAGTTCTACACAGAAAATTGCGTGATAATGCCCGCGAAGAAGGCGTTACTATTGATGAGCTTATTTCCGAGCTACTTGCAGAGGGCGTCGTTCTAAGGGCCTGGGAAATCGTCGAACGCAAGCACACTATGCGCGGTGGGAATCAAGGTAATTTTAATCGCAATCCCCAAAGCGGTAATGTTAGTGGCAATGTAGCCAGTGGAAATAACCAGCAGGGTAATCAGCAGCATCGAAACCAATTTCAGCAGGGCGGTAACCGTCAGGCTCAGAAAAAACTGCAGCGTCAGGCTCGACAGCATGCAAATGCGATGGACCTACTTCAGGACAAAGCTGCGTTTCTTGAATATGTCCGCAATCAAGAAAAAAAACGTCGTTAATCTTTAATAGTTTCTGGGGATTTGATCGATGGATCTGTGGGTTACCGAGCAGGAAGGTGAGCACATTCGAACGGGATGGGCTGTTACCGAAGTTCTATTTAGCGGCAAAAGTGAATTCCAGATTGTAGACGTTGTTGAGACGAAGGCCTACGGCACCATGTTGCTGCTCGATGGTCTGGTTATGATCACGGACGCAGACGAGTTCATCTATCATGAAATGATTTCTCATGTGCCACTTTGTCTTCACAAAAATCCACGTCGTGTCGTTGTGATTGGCGGTGGCGATGGCGGAACAGTTCGAGAAATTCTCAAGCACCCAGACGTTGAAGAAGTCATTCTTTGCGAAATCGATAGCATGGTCATCGATGCTAGTAAGAAATTCTTCCCTCAGGTAGCCAACTGTCTCAATCCTGGTGTCGACAAGCGCGTCAAAGTTCGTGTCGGCGATGGTGTTGCTTTTATGAAAGAGCTTAACAACGAAATTGACGTGATTCTCGTGGATTCTACCGACCCGATTGGCCCTGGCGAGGGCTTATTTAGTCGTGAATTTTACCGCGATGTTGCGAAGGCACTTAAACCTGGCGGGCTCATGGCGGCACAAAGTGAGTCGCCATTGTTTACTAAGGAAGCTTTGGGCCGTATTCACAGAAATATTAGTGGTGGTTTTAAACACCGCCGAAGTTACGTAGCTCCTATTCCGACCTATCCACGCGGAAGCTGGTCTTGGACTGTGGCTGCACAGTCTCCAATCGATCCCGCATCTTTTGACAAGGTGCGTTTTGGTCGTGTCGAAAAAGGACTTCAGTATCTAAGTCACGATTTAATGACTGGAGCATTTGCGCTACCAAGATTTTATGCTGACAAGATTGAGGGTGACTTCACTTAATTATTTTTGTGGAATTCTTGCGATAAAGTCTTTCTTAGCTGATAAATCGTCACGAAGTTTAATAGCTTCTTTAAAGAGACTGTGCACGTAAGACTCGTAAACTAGAAATGTGTCGCTCATCCCGTTCATTTGGCTGCGGCGTACAAAAATTCTTGGTGTGATCCAATCAAATATTGTTGCTGCGATTGATTGGGCTACGAATCGATCTTCGGAAAAGACTTCAAGGCATGCGGAGGGGACTCCTGCACCCCACCAAGCATAATCTTCAAATGCACCACCATCGCCAAGAGATCCAGCAGTTTTCACCTCATAGCCTGGCATCACTCTTGTTGTTTCGCGTCTGACTATCTTCTGCCACTTTTCGTAATTGGCCAGTTGTTCGCGTGTTGCGCTCGGAAAGCCTTCCACTTTGTCTTCTGGTGAGGTGGGGATTACCACCCAGTTCACATATCCATGAACATCTAATGAACCTGAGTATTTTCTTTTGTTAAAGAGGTCTCGGATTGCTCTTGTCTCACTTTCACTGAACGCTGTTGGTCCAGGATTTTCTTTAGTTGTGCCCCAGAGCACTCCAAAGTTCCTATTAAGGTTAATTTTATTTCCGTTGTATCGAGTAAACTGAATGGTTCCGTCTGGATTAGCGAAGGGTATGAAATCGATCTCCACGTTTCCCGAATTTAGCGTGTTTAGAACGCTATCGCCTTTTGCAAATTTTGTGGCAAGCCAGCCGACAAATTCACTTCCAAGAAGTTCGTTACCGTGCAGGCCGCCTTGAACCAAAAATCTAACGGTTGAACCGTCCGCTTTTGAATCTTCGTTTTTTATACTGTAAACATTGATGGAATTTCCGAATTTGGTGCGGTAAGGGGCTGACGGACCGGTTAGAGCCTCGGCTGGTTTTTTATAAGAATCGAGACCAAATGCGTCCTTTGCCAGCGCTGTGGTTGCAATCAATTGGGCATAAAGAGCCGTGATCGCAATCGAGGTCTTAATACATTTGGAGAGGTTTTTAGGGCTGATACGCATCGACAGTACTCCTAGCAAGTATCCATGCAAGGAGGGTGCCAATAAATAAGATAATCTTATGTATTTTTAATAATAAATATCGGGGGGTTA